>JBDTTM010000519.1:0-2507 GCA_039930605.1 Bacteroidota bacterium | reverse complement strand
TATTTTATAAAGATTGATTGGCATGATAAGTTTGCTGATTCTTTTAAAGAATTGTTATAAACCTATGAAAATATCCGGAGAAAATATCCGCATTCTTATATTCAATGAAAATGAAACTGAAACAACGCAAATCTGTGCTGCTTTGGCAAAATCAGATTTTACTTTTGACATTGAGATTTCCAGGAAGCAACAGGATTTTGTAAAACTTATCAGGCAGGAACCCGATATCATCATTGCAAAACCTCCAAATAATAAATATACGGCTTTGGATATTTATGATGACTCGCGAAAAGCTGCACCATTTGTTTATTTTATTTTAGTCAGTTCATCTTTCAGCGAAGAAGAAACGAAAGGTTTCATGCTCACAGGCATTGATTATTTTCTGACTCCCGGCAACTATGATACACTTCAATTTCTCGTTATCCAGGGATTCAATAAAAAACACCTGGAAAGATCTTTTCATGATGCAAAGCGGGCATTGCAGGAGGGAAACCAACGACTCAGGTCAGTTTTTAACAATGATCAAAACGCTGTGGTATTCATTGGATTCAAAAATGAAATTATAGATTTTAATCCTGCAGCACTTGAAGTTTTGGAAATAAAAAATTTAGAATCATTGCTTGGAAACAATATTACCAGGTACATCGATGATGCTGATCTCAAGAAATTCCGTACAGCACATGCCGCAGCTTTCAGAGGTAAAAAGTGCTTAGAAGAATTCACACTCAACATATCAAAAAAAGTAAAAAAGCAGGCTTCCATTAATTTTGTCCCGGTAAAAAATGAAGATGGTGTAACGACGTCTGTTATTCTCATTTGCAAAGATGTGACGGAGACATTCCTATTCAGGCAACAATTCAAGATGAGTGAAGATCGTTTTATGGCGCTTGCAAACAATGCGCCTGTAGGAATTTACTATAACAATCCGGATGGAAAATGTGTCTTTGTAAATAAGCAATGGATGGAATATTCCGGATTGACATTCCGGGAAAGTATCGGCAAAGGGTGGATCAATGCTTTGCATCCGGAAGACAGGGCAGAAATGGAAAGTAATTCTTTTGAAAACAGATTAGAGATGAAGGAGTTTACTTCAGACTACAGAGTGGTTCATACTTCCGGGAGGCTTTATTGGCTCCGCAGTAAATCATCTCCATTTGTAGATGAAAAGGGAAAACTCCTTGGTTATATCGGAACTGTTATTGACCTGACAAATGATAAACTTTTCGGGCAGGAAATTGCTGAAGTAAATAAAAAGCTGGAGCTAACCATCAAGCTGGCTGGCCTCGGTGCAGTTGAGCGTGATTTTATAAACAAAACCGGAAAATGGAGCGATGAAGTTTATCAAATTTTCGGAATTGAAAACACCGGTAAAGCCCCATCCTTAAATGAGACGATTGAGCATTATGTTCATCCAAATGACAGGGAATATGTACACCACGCTTTCAAAAATATACAAGCGGATACCAACCAGCAGCAGGCGGAATACAGGATCATTACTCCTGCGGGTAAAATAAAATATGTAAAATCCATGTTTACTTTTGAAAAAGATGCCGAGGGTAACCCTTCAAAACTATTCAGTGCAATTAAGGATATCACTGAGAGCAAAACATTACTGAAGGAAATACAGGAAGCTGAAAAGAGAAAAAAAACAGTTCTGGAATTGGCCGGCATCGGGTTGTGGGAAATGGATCTCACCATTGCTAAAGAAACTCCTTACTGGAGTGAAAATATGTTCACTCTATTCGAAAGGGATAAAAAACTTGGATCGCCGACCAACAAAGAGTTTTTCGAGAAATATGTCCATCCAACAGATAAGCAATATATCAAATCCCTCTTCAACAGTTTCGTTCCCGGTGAAACCACCGAAGAGATCTTTTACCGCATCATTACACCTTCCGACAAAACAAAATTCTTAAGTGCAACCATTACCAGCGAATTTGACAATGCCGGCAAACCATGCAAGGTCCTTGGATATATGCAGGACATTACATCGTTGCTGAAGCATGAAAGAGAAATAAGGTCCAACGAAGATAAATTCAAGTACCTGTTTAACAATTCTCCTGATGGCATTTATATCGAAGACCTCGAGGGAAATATACTTGAAGTGAATGAACAGGCATGTCGTATTCAGGGAATGGAAAAACATGAATTGCTCGGCAAAAATATTCTTGATTTAGCACCCGAAACCTTGCGTGCGGAGATTTCAAAAAAGTTTACAAAAATGGCCCAGGGAGAAATATCTATGCTTCACAGTTTCAGCTGGAATAAAAACGGGAAAAGGATTCCTGTACAAATCAAACAAAACAGGATCATGTATGACTTAAAACCTGCGCTGTTGCTGCATGTTAGAAAGGTTGAATCCTGACTTTTTTTTTACTGATAGAAATAAACGCGCATAAAAAAAGCCTGTCCCAACAATCTGTGACAGGCTTTTTATCATAAAACGTATTCCTTAGTTTAATGCTTTAACTGCATTCTTGATAGCTTCCATATTCGGAAAATCACCA
>JBDTTM010000518.1:0-2530 GCA_039930605.1 Bacteroidota bacterium | reverse complement strand
TAAAAGAGAACCGCCAGTAACAATGTTACTGACGGCCCCCACACGAAAAACATGAACACAAAAACTGTTGCAAATGTAATGGGTTTTTTAGCTGTTGGAACATTTATTCTTAAATTATTATCAACTATTTACGGTTCTTAACATTTTGATGATGACGGAATTCTGACAGTTTATCAACAATTTTTTGCCATTTAAAACCCTAAAATCGTTTCAGACAATTACATTCGCAGAAAATTTAAAGCTTATGTCTGATTATTCATTAGGAATTGGCTCCCGGGTAAAGCACCCGCAATTTGGAGATGGGGTCGTGATCCAGGTAAAACCGGAGAAATACCTGGTCACTTTTATGCAGCATGGCATGAGAGAAATCGAACGCAATGACGCACAGCTGGAGGTGATAGATAAGAACGACCAGGAAACGGACCTTGTTAGTCTAAGCGATATTGAAGTCCTCCTTATCAACATCATGAAAAAATACAGTGATGTGCAGGAGCGTGTTGAACTCGCCACAAAATGGACGGGTGGAACCGTTATTTTAAAACCCGGCGATGAATCTCTGAAGACAAAAGAAATTCCGATTGACGTATTTTTCCAGAAGATCGTGATGCTCCGTGACCGGTTGCGTGTGCTGGAGCAACACGTGAATGCAAACAAAAAATTAACAGACGAAGAAAAAATGAACCTGCAGCAATACGTCACACGCTGTTATGGTTCACTCACTACTTTTAATGTCCTCTTCAAATATACAACCGATCAGTTTGTCGGAGATAAAGGAAGTAAAGATTAGCAGGTTGGTGTATTGGCTGCTAACCATTTAACAATTTACCAAATCAACCAGTCAACTAATAGATGAATATTCTTTCTGTCGAAAATATTTCCAAGACTTTTGCTGACAAGCCATTATTTACTGAACTTAGTTTTGGTTTGGAAGAAGGTCAGAAGCGCGCACTCATTGCCCGCAATGGAGCAGGCAAAAGCACGCTGATGAAAATTATTGCCGGAATTGAAAAGCCGGACACAGGAATTATTTCCTCCCGATCAGGATTGCGGATCGGTTACCTGGACCAGCAACCCAATTTCAATCCGTCGCAAACAGTATTGCAGGCAGCCCTTGGAATTTCTAACCCGATGACAAACGCCATCAGGGAATATGAAATTTGCATTGCACATCCTGAAGATGCAACGAGTACATACCATGATCGTTTGCAGCGTTCAATTTCGCAGATGGATGAAACGCATGCGTGGAGCTACGAGGCACGTATGAAACAGATTCTCGGGCGGCTGAACCTTCATGACCTGGAACAATTGATCTCCACTCTTTCCGGCGGGCAATTGAAACGTCTTGCGCTGGCGCATACACTGATTGAAGAACCGGATTTGCTTTTACTTGATGAACCCACCAACCACCTTGATACCGACATGGTGGAATGGCTGGAAGATTACCTGAGGCGCTCTACTGCTGCATTGCTGATGATTACACATGACCGTTATTTCCTGGATAATATCTGCACAGAAATATCAGAGCTGGAAAACGGAAAAATGTATTCTTATTCCGGAAACTATTCTTACTTCCTGGAGAAAAAAGAAGAGCGGGAAATCAACAAGGAAAGTGAACTGGAGAAAGACAGGAATATTTATCGTACGGAACTGGAGTGGATGCGAAAGCAACCGAAAGCCCGGACTACCAAATCTAAATCGCGCATTGATTCATTCACTGAGCTGGATGAAAAAGTCCAGGGCGTGAAAAAAGAAAAAGCGCTCCGCCTGGATGTGAAGATGAACCGGATAGGAGGGAAGGTGCTTGAGATGAAAAAAGTGTACAAGAAATATGATGACAAGGTTATCATGAAAGGATTCGACTACACTTTCAAAACAGGTGAACGCATCGGAATAGTTGGTGCGAATGGCTCCGGGAAAAGTACATTCCTGAATATGCTTGTAGGAAAAGAACTTCCCGATTCCGGAAAAATAAATGTGGGTGATACCGTTATCTTCGGTTATTATTCTCAGCAGGGCATTGTGTTGAAAGAAGACAAACGCATCATTGAAGTGGTGAAAGATATTGCTGATGTGATTCCGCTTGCTGACGGATCAAAGGTGACGGCATCGCAGTTCCTCAACATATTTCAGTTTCCGCCTTCCATGCAGCAGAGTTTTGTTTCCAAACTCAGCGGTGGTGAACGAAGAAGGTTATTCCTTTTGACTGTGCTGATCAAGAACCCGAATTTTTTGATCCTTGATGAACCTACCAATGACCTCGACCTGATTACGCTTAATACGCTTGAAAATTTTCTCATTCATTTTCGTGGATGTTTGCTCATCGTTTCCCACGACCGTTATTTCCTCGACAAGCTGGTAGATCACCTGCTCATTTTCCAGGGAGATGGGAACGTACAGGACTTTAACGGTAACTATCTCGACTGGCGACTTGCGAAACAGCTTGAGGAATTGAAAGCCAGGGAGGAGCGCGACAAAAAGAAACAGGTAAAACAAGAAGAGAAAAATAAACCGCAGGTAAAAAAGTTTACTT
>JBDTTM010000517.1:0-2559 GCA_039930605.1 Bacteroidota bacterium | reverse complement strand
GCGCCCGCCCATCTTACAATGAATATTTTATCAATAAGTTGCGGTATAAACCAAAACTATACGCTAGACCAGGTTCCCGGTTCGGGCTATTTGGCTTCAAATAATTGTTCATCTGTTGAATCTACTTGTGAAGGAGGAACTTCTCCGGGAATAGAAAAATGGCTGTATGAAACAACCGTAACCTTGCAAGGCCTATGTCCTGACTGGACTTTCAGTGTTACCGATTGTTGCCGGAATTCTGCAATTACAACTCTACTGAATACATCAAGTGATATGTATACTGAAACGCGATTCAATAGTCCGGTTGGGGACAATTCATCTCCGCGCTTTTTAAATGACCCGGTCTTTTTTATAAATATCAACCAGGATTTCCAGTTCAATAACGGAGCATTTGACCCGGACGGAGATTCCTTATCCTATTCACTCATCGCACCCCTCACTTCTGGCAATACAACAGTGTTATATAATGCAGGATATGACGCTCTTCATCCGTTTTCTTCTACAACTATTTCACTGGATCCGGCTACGGGTGATTTTTTTATGCATGCAACACAACCGGAAGTTGGTGTGATAGCATTCCTCGTTCAGGAGTTCCGTAGCGGAATAATGATCGGCAGCATTATGCGGGAAGTAACCGTTTTCACGGTGCCCTGGAGTGGTCAACCGCCGGCTCTTACAGGAATGGATGGAACATCACAATACGAGGTTGCGATATTTCCAAATACAATAACTTGCTTTGATATCCATTCTGATGATCCTGATATTTCAGATTCTCTATTAATGACCTGGGACCATTCTATTGCATCAGCAACGTTCACATCTACTTCGGGAGTTATTCATCCAACCGGTACATTCTGCTGGACACCCTCACTGTCAGATATTCGTCCGCAGCCTTATGTTTTTACAGCAACAATTAGAGACAACAATTGTCCTCTTAATCAGATAGGAATTGCCTCTTACAGGATTTATGTTACCCTTGATTCAACAATGGTAAATACCTCCAACCTTATAAAGGAGGATTTATTTTCGATCGTTCCCAATCCCTCAAGCGGCATTTTTACAATTCATTCAACACAACAATTCTCTCAACTGAAAATTTACGATACTCTGGGAGAATGTATTCTAATAAAAGATTTTGAAAAAAACGTTGATCTTACTGCTATGCAGGATGGCTCTTATATTGTTGAAGCAATAACGCTGGAAGGAAGAACACAACGGGTGAAGTTTTTGAAAGAGTAATAACTACTTTACTTTTTCTTCTTCGGGGGATGCGTTTTCTTCATCATCTCCCAATATTCTCTTCCATAGCCGACAAAAATTTCCCCGCCTTTTAAAATCCTGCGGGTGCACTTGATGAAGCAGCGTTTGTTCTTTTCAATGTATTCTGAATTGTTACGCAGGCCTGCTGTACGGCTCCATCCTTTGGCATCATTGGCATAGCGCGCCAATGCTTTGAGATTATGCCTGGCATTGATTACACGTTTTGAATTCACATAATACAAATAAGCATTCGTTCCATCCTCATGCTTTATTTGATCCCAGGTATAGATGCGGCCTTTATACTCTACAATCACAGTTCCTTTCGGTATTTCCTGTTTTGTAAAAAGTCCTTTCCCTGCATTCGGTAATCCTGACTTTTTTAAATAGAGTTGTTTTTCGAGTAATGACATAATTGTATTTAATTCTCTTTTCCGTGCGCAAAGAAAAAAAAATTTCACCACAGAGGCACAGAGAGCCAGAGAGTTTTTCCCCACCAATCTCTGTGACTATATGGTAAGTTTTTTCTTTAAATCTTCCGGTATCTCCCGAAGACTCCCAATGGCAGCTTACACCCTGAAGTTGCATTCAAAAAAAGTTCTCCGGTTTCAAGTTCTTTCACTCCACTCAGTAGGTTTTCTATGATGAGAGAAGAAAATCCAAGTGAGTAAGTATTGAGAATTAAAAAATGTTCCTTTTCATCCAGCAGCTCTAACACCAGCTTCATCATCTCATTGATCATCTCTTCCAGCTTCCATTTTTGTCCTTCTGTACCATGACCGTAAGCGGGGGGATCAAGAATAATTCCCTGGTATTTTTTCCCGCGCTTTACTTCGCGTTTTACAAATGTGAGTGCATCCTCCACGATCCAGCGGATGTCGGTGAGTCCACTCAGTTCCATATTCTCCCTGGCCCATGATACTACCTGCTTGATTGAATCAAGGTGTGTAATGTCGGCTCCCGCAGCTTTGGCCGCAAGAGATGCGCCTCCGGTATATGCAAAAAGATTCAGGACTTTTGGAGGAGCTGTTTTCATCATCGAAACACTTTCAGCAATATAATCCCAGTTCACTGCCTGCTCAGGAAAAATGCCAACATGCTTGAAAGATGTCAACGCCAACCTGAATTTAATTGATTTGGATTTGTTGTTTGCCAGCTGTCCCATATTGGGCAAGCCTTCGGCGACCGAAGGCCCATTTCTTAATGCCAACTTGTATTCGACGTTCCATCTATCCGGCATTTCCTTTAATTGTTTCCACTCCCCACCTGAACTGGTCCGTGAAACAAATTTCACATGCGCCT
>JBDTTM010000516.1:0-2559 GCA_039930605.1 Bacteroidota bacterium | reverse complement strand
CGGAGAAAATGCATCTGTGCAATAAATAGTTCCGTCTACAGCTTCCCTTTCCAGGATCTTTTTTGCCTGCTCGCACCCTTCTTCTGAATAATCAATTCCATAGATATCAAAACCAAATTCTTTTTTCAGGTATGGTAACCAGGCAGAATTGCCACAACCGATTTCGAGCAACTTCATTCCTTTGGTATCTATACCTTGAAGTGCTTTCATGAACAACTTGTGAATGGCGCGCTGCGGAAAAAAATGAAGATCCTTTGAATTGAGTTCGATAGCCGGGCTTAAATCCGAATTTTCCCATACACCCGTCCAGTAAACCTGACTTGCTTTATCCCTTATTTCCTCCATTAAATGCTATTTATTAAGCGAAAGTATTTAATAGTACGGCATTTTCAATGAATTTATAGTAATTCAGTTTTTCATTATATTATTCCTGAATCCGTGTCATAAGAGAGATTCCTTTCCCGACAGCTACCGGGAGAGGAAGCTCGCCTTAGAAAGAAGTTATCTTCTGAATTCTAAGCCCTTGCAACAGTGAGGGGAATTCTATTATCTTCGCCAACTCTAAGACTGGAAGTCACGGATCAGAAAGGTAACCTCCCGGATGATTCAACGTATCAGTCTTTTATTATTATTATTATATAACAACCAGTAACTATTAAATTCTATTACAATGAAAAAAGGTACAGTAAAGTTCTTCAACCAGCAAAAAGGTTTTGGATTCATTAAAGAAGACGGCACAGGAGCAGAAATTTTTGTTCACTCAACCGGCTTGCAGGATACCATCCGCGAAAATGACGCAGTGGTGTATGAAGTAACTGAAGGTAAAAAAGGACCCAACGCAGTTAATGTAAAATTAGCATAGGAATTCCCCATTAAACACACCTCAAAGTGGCTGTTCTGAAAAGAGCGGCCATTTTTTTTTGGAATAGCTGAGCTCCAATTTTTGAACAGCAAACATTTGGCCACGAATTAAAAATTTGTCCAATTCATTTTCAATGATTGATGTAGTGAATAGATTATATTTTTACAATTAGTATGAAAACATTTTTTATAATTTAGCTTAGCAAAACATTCGTGTCAATTCGTGGAATTAGTGGCTGACTTTATTATATGAAACACGTCCACTCAAAGGTCGATTTGTACGTTGCCGAATAAACCGTAAACTTGTTCCCACATGATAGAGAAAGGAAACAAGAAGCTCATCAATGCATGGGCGATGTACGACTGGGCCAACAGCGCCTATTCGCTCACCATTACTTCTGCCATCTTCCCGATTTATTTTACTGCTGTTACAACAATCAACGGATCGAAAGAGGTTCATTTCCTCGGGCGAAATTTCAATGCTGATTCCCTTCAGACGTATGCTATTTCCCTGGCCTTCCTTGTGATTGCTGCCATTAATCCATTGTTATCTTCCATCGCTGACTATAGCGGCAACAAAAAAAAATTCATGTACTTCTTCAGTACACTTGGTGCAATTTCATGCGCATCACTTTATTTTTTCAGAGGGCCAGGTACTATTGCCATCGGCGTTTTCGGAGCTGTGTTTGCAGCCATTGGCTATGCAGGCAGCATCGTTTTTTACAATGCATTCCTGCCTGAGATTGCAGAACCTGCCGACCAGGACAGAGTAAGTGCCAAAGGTTTTGCACTCGGTTACATAGGAAGCTCACTGCTGTTGATTTTTAACCTGGTGATGATTCAATGTCCGCAGTTCTTTTTTGGCGTTACTGAAAAAATGAATGAACTGCTTGCTTCCACTCCATCCTTATCGCACGACGAAGCACTGGATCAGGCAAAAAATTTCTTCAGTGGACCGGCATCGCGCATTTCATTTCTTACTGTTGGAATCTGGTGGTTTATATTTGCCCAATACACCTTCAAACACCTGCCAAATAACGTCTTCAACCTGAAACCTGCCGGGAGATATATTTTCAACGGCTATAAGGAATTGAAAAAGGTTTGGCTTGACCTTCGCGGCAACTCCCCCTTGAAAAGATTTTTAACGGCATTTTTCTTTTATAACATGGGGACACAAACAGTAATGTATGTTGCTACACTTTTTGGCAACAGCGAACTGCATCTTCCGACATCCATACTAATAGCCATTATCCTGATCATACAATTCGTAGCTATTGCAGGCGCTTATCTTTTCGCTGCGCTATCAAAAAAATTTGGAAACATCAAGGCGCTTACCATCTCAATTGTAATCTGGATATTTGTCGCTGTGGGTGCATACTTTGATGACAAGCGTTTTGGCGTTGACGAACAAACGATGTTTATAATGATTGCTGTTGTTGTAGGACTTGTAATGGGTGGCATACAGGCACTTTCACGATCTACGTATTCAAAATTATTACCCGAAACAATCGATCATGCATCTTATTTTAGTTTTTATGATGTCTGCGATAAGATGGGAACGGTGCTGGGCACATTGGCATTCGGGCTTATCAATGAGTATACAGGGAGCATGCGGAACTCCATACTTGTGTTGGGGAGCTTTTTCCTGGTGGGTATCTTTTCGTTACTTCGCGTACCGAAAGCTGTTATCAGTTAACC
>JBDTTM010000515.1:0-2615 GCA_039930605.1 Bacteroidota bacterium | reverse complement strand
TATTCTGGATGAAAAATTGTAATTTTATTGGAAATAATACCTTAATGTATTGTAGGCATAATGGATGTAATAATGGCGGCCAAACGAGAAATAATGTCAATGTACCAGATTATGGTTGGCAAGTTGATCATTGTTTCTCCAACAGTTTAGTTGCAGCAACAATTAATACTTTATCTGGCTCTATTCGTAACGTCTACTATACTGGTGCAGTATGTACAAATACCGGTGTTATTCCTAGTTCAGTTCCATTTCATGAAAATAACGTGACTATCAATGATGATCTTAATTATCTCCCATGTCAGGTTAGATTTACTAATGACGCTTATAGATATCCAAATACTTATTTTCAATTATTTTCTGATCAAGTTGATCCGATAGAAGAGCCAGTAATTCCAGCTTGTTCCGGAGTCGGCAATTTCGCAGAAAAAAATTCTTACCTGATTAATAATGAAGTTAATCTAAATGAATTGGAAGTGTCGCCAATTCCTGCATCCACCTTCATTAGCATTAAAAGAATTTCAAAAGGTGAGGTGGTGGGATTGTATGATGTTTTGGGAAATTTAATAATAAATAAAATTGCAACGGGTGAATCATTACAATTTGATTTGAATGAAGTCACTGACGGTATATATTTTTTGAGTTCACAAAATCATAAACCTGTAAAAATTATTCGAAGACATGAAATTTCTGATTAGCTTATTCCTCTTCATTACTAAAATGTCATTTGGCCAACCACTTTCAATTCAATGGGAAAGGAGTTTCGGGGGGTCAAATGATGAGGTTGGGACATCTATCAAGCAAACTTTTGATGGAGGCTATCTGATCGCCGGATACACAGCCTCGGATGATGGAGATATTTCTGGGAATCATACTATGAATCATTATGATTATTGGGTTATAAAAACAGATAGTAGTGGGACTCTAGCTTGGCAAAAATGTTATGGTGGTAGTTCTGATGAAGTCGCATTTTCATTAGAGCTAACGAATGATAGTGGATTTATTCTTGCTGGTTATGCGGGATTCAATGATGGGGATGTCACAGGGGTTCATACTCCTTATTCAACTGATTATTGGATTGTGAAATGCAGTTCATTGGGAGACATTGAGTGGCAAAAATGTTTGGGAGGATCTAATGATGATGACGCTCATCATATTATTCGAAGTAAAGTCGGTGGGTATGTTGTAATTGGATATGCAATTTCTACAGATTATGATGTTACAAATAGCCACACTAATTCGACTTGTCTCGGATGCTCTGATGCGTGGGTTGTCAGGCTAGATTCTATAGGAAATGAATTGTGGGCCAAATGTTATGGCGGAAGTTGGACGGAAGATGGAAATTCAATTATAGAAACAGCAGATTCAGGATTTATAATTATGGGAATGACATTATCCAATGATGGGGATGTTCTAGGACTGCACGGTACCCCGGGTTCAAACTCGGACTTTCTAATTGTTAAGATAGATTCAGTGGGTAATGTTCAATGGCAGAAATGTTATGGTGGATTATTTGAAGAGGTTCCTTATAGTTTTGTTCCAACACTTGACAATGGCTATGTGATTATTGGAAGCACATGCTCAAACGATTTTGATGTAAATGGCAACCATAATATTCAACCTCCGGTTACAGATAGTTGGGTAGTGAAAATAGATAGTATTGGCAATTTACAATGGCAAAAATGTTTGGGAGGATCTGACTTTGACGTTGGTACGTCCATTATTCAGATGCATGACAGCACGTTTTTGGCCTTATATAATTCAACTTCATCTGATGGGGATGTTACGTGCAATCACTCATCTTCTTCTGATATAATATTGGCAAAGTTAGATGTGAACGGAACAATTGAGTGGCAAGAATGCTTTGGTGGTACATTCAGCGAGCAAGGATATTCAATTCAAGAAACGGTAGATAGCGGGATTGTAATTTCTGGTCTATCACAATCGAGTGATGGTGATGTTTCTGTAAACCATGGCGGTTATGATGTCTGGGTAGTTAAACTATCTTCAATTGATAATTTCATTCGGGGGCCAAATTTATTACCAGATGTTTCATTCTCCTTGAGACGTATAGATGACCATATCATTTTAACGTTCTCTAGTGGAAACATGGAGAAAATACAATTGCAACTGCAAGACATAACTGGCAGACTAATTTTTACAAAATCACTAAATATAACTTCAGGACTAAATAAACACGAAGTGTATGTTGGAAAACTAAATTGTGGTGTCTATATTGTTAGTATGATGACTCAGGAAATGTTTGTGAGTACGAAACTCGTTGTAGAGTGAGTTAAGCATTAAAAGGACACAATCCGTGTCGAAGTAAACATAAATTGAGGACCCAGTATATAAGGTTTGCGTTTTTAATAAATAACTTTGTAAAAGACGAGCATTGAGTGGTGGAAAAAGGTCGAAAGGAATTTAATTATACTTGAATAGATGTTTTATATCAGGAAACAAGGTTTTTCTTTTTGATTAACTATAGAAAATGTGTAAGGCTCCGGTGAAGTGCATCTTGACTTAACCTTTTTCATCACTTTTCTTTGCATCAAAAAAGGTCATGAGCAATTTAGAAAAAAAGAATGCATCACGAGCAGAGAGACAGCAAATTATTT
>JBDTTM010000514.1:0-2622 GCA_039930605.1 Bacteroidota bacterium | reverse complement strand
AAATCTATCTTAACTTTGACTAAATCCTGTCCCAATGAAAGGGTACATCATATATGGCGAAGTTTATAATAAAACAGATGTTATCTTTGCCAATAACAATGCTGGAATGAAATTTCAGATCATCATGAATAAGGGCGCTGAACCACAGGCAGTATTGCACTTTACCGGACATCAGAGCTTGCAATTGATAAACAATTCAGATTTACAGGTGAATGGGATACTTGGTTCTTTTATTTATGAACGCCCTTTGGTTTATCAATTGGATCTCGATGGAAACCGGATTTCTCTTGGTTGGCTTGCTTCATATTATATTGATGGAGATGATGTTAGTTTTGTGTTGCCGGGAATTTATGATCATGGGAAGCCGTTGGTGTTGGAGTGTGCAAAAGGGGTATTGCCTCACATTCTTCACGGGGGAGATAACCACCAATGGGCTTCATATCTTCCAGGGGATGGATATGATGAGGGAACAGGAGTTATTACAGATTCGGATGGCAACCCATTTTTTGTCGGAGTTACTTCAAGTTCAAATTTTCCAGCACAGTTAGGAATAAATGGTTCTAATGTTTTTTTAACTCCTATTGGCGGGATGGACATTTATGTAGCAAAAATTAGATATCCAATTTATACAAGTGCTGGAGACATGCCTCTCTATATTACATACTTTGGTGGCACAAAAGATGATTTTGCTAATGGAGTTGCAGTTGATCTTTCCGGAAGTCCTTTTATAACAGGAAGTACAATAAGTGATGATTTTCCTTTAGGACAGGAGGATACTTACACTTATTATCAAGAAACACGATCAGGTGGAAAGGACGCCTTTATCTTTAAACTGGATGGGGCTGATGGTCACAAACGCTACTCAAGCTATGTAGGGGGTGGTAATGACGATGAAGGAAAATGTATTACTCTGGACGGATCAAATAATATTTTTATTGCGGGTTACACAGAAAGTCCAGCTTGCTCCACTTCATCATTTTGCCTTGTACCCGCTGCTCAATCGCCAGTAGATAATGGGTTTCCACTTTGCGATGGAGGTGGTTCTTACTTCGTTTCAAATAACGGAGGAAGCAAGGATGGGTTCGTTTTCAAGTTAGATAACGTTGGTAATTTAGTGTGGAGCACTTTTATTGGCGGAACAGCTGAAGATGTAGTAAATTGTTTTACATTAGATGCTGCCAACAATCTATTCATGGCTGGAAGAACATCGAGTGCTACTGATTTTCCGAAACACGACGATACAGGAACATTGTTGGATTATTATCAAAGCGCAAATGGAGGGGCTACAGGAACTTTTGATGGATTTATTATGAAATTCGATAATGGAGGATTTAGAAAATGGGCATCCTATATGGGCGGTGATGGTGAAGATGAGATATTTGGTATAGATGTAGATCAGGAATTCTCGAATAGCATCTATGTCACTGGAACAACTTCAAGCGCTACTCCTGCTTGTAGTACCTGCTATTGCCAAGCACCTAATCTTGGGGAGTTTCCTCTATGCGATCTAAATACAGGTTCGTCAAATGATTATTATGAACCTCAGTTTGGGGGCGAGACGGATGCCTTCATTCAAAAATATTCCAATATCGGTCAAATGAAATGGAGTACTTATTTTGGTAGCGTTAATGCTGACAACGCAAAAAGCATAGTTGTAGATAAAATTTATACTGATCTTGGCACGTCCCCTCACGTCACAATAGCTGGAAGAACTTTCAGCGAAACAATTCCATTGACCAATCCGAACACTGCAAACGTTGGAATTATACTTGGTGGAGGTCTTTTATGGAATAATGGAGGTATAAATGGTACTCCTTGGCTTACACCGCCTAATAGTGAAGCATATCTTGAAATGTTTACGACTGACGGAATTCCAATGTGGGGGGTTACTTATGGAGAAGCATATCTATGGGGAAATAGTGCAGACATAGGCGGTGAACAGGCAAATAGTATAACATCAACAAAAGGAATCGCTGATCCTGCCGACAAGCAACTATATATTACCGGATTCACTGACAATTTGAACTACCCCACAACTTGTTTTCAACCTTTTGGAAACACTTGTTGGACTATTGAAATACCAGATGGAAATATTTCTGTTGCATCACCGGATGCCTTTACACTTCGTTTGTCATACACACCTCATTTAACCGGGTTAGATGAAAATAAGATTGACAACAGTGATGGTATAATTATTTACCCGAATCCCACAACAGAAAGTATTTCGGTTTCAGCAAAGGTGAGTATAGGTAAACAAAAACCCCACTTTAGAATTTATAATTTACTCGGAGCAATGCTGTTCGATCAAGAAATAAAATCAAGCGGGACAATATTAACCACAAGCATCAATGTAGGTTGGCTGGAAAGCGGCACCTATGTTGCACAGATTGTTTTTGATGATAAAATTTGTGTCAAGCAATTTATTTTAACAAAGTAACCAAGATGAAAATTAGTTGGCTTATTCTATTTTTCATATTTATTGGCAAAGTATATTCTCAAGCACCCTCCATTGAATGGCAGAGATACATAGGAGGAAGCAAAGGTCAGAATGTATGGTCTATACAACTTACTCATGATTACGGATACATACTATCAGGAACTACTCTTTCAAATGATGGGGAC
>JBDTTM010000513.1:0-2647 GCA_039930605.1 Bacteroidota bacterium | reverse complement strand
CTATGCCTGTTAATGGAAGAATTGAAAGGGTTTGAAGAAAACTTTTACGATTCATGATCTTTACTGAGTTCTAATTGCTTTCCCGCACCATTTATTTCGTAATGGCTGGATCATCGTTGCGCTCGAATTGTTTTTTATTTATTATTTCTCACTCTACCCGTTCCGTCACCGGATCAGACTTCTCACCTAAAAATTCGACCCATGCTTTCTTAATACATGGATAATGCGTTGCCGCTTCAGCAAGATTCATAAATGCGATCATGTTGTCTTCAAATCTTTTTAATAATACAGGATCCGCTATGTTGCCTTCCGGACTAAATGCTTTGTGGGCCATGGCCATTGAAAACATATTTGGATAAACCCTTGCACCTAAATGTTCTAAGGGCATACGCAGGGACCATAGTCCGCGATTGCCTCCTCCCATGGATGGCGATGCAGACATCAGTAGTGACTGACGTTCGTTGAGAGGCTGCGGACGAAATCGTGAAACCCAATCAATAGCATTTTTCAAATGACCAGGCATGGAGCCATTGTATTCAGGTGCGGCGATAATAAATGCATCATTGGCCAGAAGTCGTCTGCGAAATTCATTTGCTCCAGCGGGAAGATTTCCTTCAACTTCAATATCCTGATTGTATGAAGGACAATCAAATTCTTCCATATGGGCAAAGTCGACAACACCTCCGTTTTTCTCAATGACTCCTGCTGCCAGTTTTGCAAGGCGTGTATTCAAAGATTCCTTTCGCAATGAAGCTGAAAAAACAAGAAAACGCAATGGTTCTCTCTGTCTGCTTTGTGGTTCATTCATATATCAAATTATTTTTGAATTATTTTCATTTAATTCTTTTCGGACGGCCGGTGCTACAATTGTTCCAAACAATTCAATCGAGCGCATGATTTTGTCATGCGGCATAGTGCCCAGACTCATCTGTGCAAGGAAACGAGTATTTCCAAACAATTGATGTTCGTATAAAATCTTGTCTATGACTTCCTGAGGACTTCCCACCATGAGAGCACCTTTGGGAGATCTTGAATATTCAAATTGTTGTCGTGTCAATGGTGACCATCCTCTTTCTTTTCCGATGCGGCTCATGACTGCTGCATAGGATGGAAAGAATTCATCACCAGCCTGTTTTGAATCCTGCGCAACATATACATGTGAGTTGATTCCGACCTGAAGTGTATTCATATCCTGTCCGGCTTTAAGTGCTGAACTCCGATACAAATCAATAAATGAGACAAATTGTTCAGGCATGCCTCCAATAATTGCCAATGCGAGTGGAAGACCAAGTTTAGCAGCTCTCACCGCTGATGCGGGTGTACCTCCGGCAGCGATCCAAATCGGAAGTGATGATTGGTAAGGCCTTGGATAAATACCTAATTTTTCAAATGAAGGACGATGATGACCTCTCCAGGAAAGGATTTCATTTTTATTAATTTCAAGCAGGAGATCCAGTTTTTCTGTAAATAACATATCATAGTCCTGCAGATCATAACCAAATAATGGAAATGATTCAATAAACGACCCTCTACCTACCATGATCTCTGCACGGCCGTCAGAAAGTTGATCCAGTGTCGCAAAAGATTGAAAGACGCGCACCGGATCATCTGAACTCAATACGGTGACAGCGCTGGTGAGCTTAATTTTTTTTGTGATCATCGCCGCCGCAGCCAGTAGAATAGCAGGTGCTGAGGCAGCGTAATCCGGACGATGATGTTCGCCAATACCAAATACATCAAGACCAACTTCATCAGCCAGGTTAATCTCTTCCATCAGATTTTTATAACGCTGGTGGGTATTCAACGCATTACCTGAAACTGATTCAGGTTGTATATCTGCAAAAGTGTAGAGACCTAATTCCATTTTTTTTATGTTGATCCTAGAATCAGTAAATTGGTTAAACGGTAAATTGGTTAAACGAGAAGTTACTAGTTTTTTTTCTAAATGACTTTCTTAAGTGTTCTTAAGATTCTAAGTGGTTCAAAAATAAGGACTCTAATTTATGAATGTGGATTATGATTTATTAACATTTGAATTTCAATGACCTATAGGCTGAATGAATTTCTATTAACCATGTGTCTGGTGAAAAATCTTCTTAAAATAAAGAGGTAATTTCTTCAGATTTTCCTCCAATGGAACGTGGCTACTGGTTTCTAATTTCAGCGTCCACGAGTTGGGATCAGGGAAACAAATTATTCCATAAAAGGTTTTTTGTGATCCGGTGTTTGAGGGGTGGGGTTGGGGTAGATTTTCTGGAAATTAACTAGTAAAGGTTTTCCTGAAACATACATCAAAACAGGTTTTCCTGAAATATGAAACGAAACAGGTTTTCCTGAAACATGCATCGAAACAGGTTTTCCTGAAATATGAATTGGAACAGGTTTTCCTGAAATATGAATCGAAACAGGTTTTCCTGAAATATGTAGCAAAACCCGGTAAAGAATTTTATTAATCAGCTTAAATCCAAGTTCTTATCCCCTCTTCTTCAAAGCCTCCTTTTCAAGATTTTCCCGAACTCTATATTTGACCATCCTCCCAATCAACCCCACAGGAAGTGCCTTATCAAAGGGAAATTGCACAGATCCCTTTGCACTTTTATAAGGAGTCAATTCTTTTTTGAATGCTTCCATAGCCGATACCCGGGGG
>JBDTTM010000512.1:0-2648 GCA_039930605.1 Bacteroidota bacterium | reverse complement strand
TAGTAAGCGGTTTTCTTTTAATTATTCTTAGTGCATTCATCGTTTCCCTAAGTTCTTTTAAAGCCACTTTCATTTTATGAATGAAGTCCTTATCTGATTCCGCACTTTGCGCCTCACCATAATGAAGTGCCGGAGAAGTTCCGGATCTCATGACTTGATTAGCAATATAGTTTCATGCTTTTGTATCAATAAGATTTTCAGAAATGTTTATTACAGATACGGCGAAGACAATTAATCTCTCTTCTAAGTCAAATTTTCTTTCAGTGTTTTTAACATTCATTATTGGATATTCCTTGTTCGATATTCGATATTCAGGTATCAAACTTAGCCTCTCCATTATTAATTTACATTATCAAATAGCATGTTTTTTATTTTGTAATTATGTTCTATTCGGATTTTGGCTGCTTGTAAGCGATTGCAACACATCCAACTAAAGCAGCCAACAATAATATACTCACCGCTTCAAAAGGAAGCACGTATCCATCTCTTCCGAAACTCAGCATCTGTCTTCCAACCTGCGTTACCTGGTATTCGGAAGATGCAACGCCTGTTGAATGAAACTCTGTATTTGATAGTAGCCACCAAACAAATCCAAATCCTACGAGAGAAATGAATGCAGCGGTGACAACCTGTTTCATTGATGGTCTTGCCATGTGGGTGCCCGCCTGCTGGGTGAGGAAAAGTGAAAATAAAATCAGCACTACAATTCCCCCGACATAAACAACTACCTGGACAGCCGCAATGAATTCATAGTTCAACATGAAATACAATGCTGCAATATTGATTAGTGTGAATAATAAATAAATAGCAGAACGGAACAATTGCTTCGTGGTAACTGTCAATACGCCGAACGAAAGGATCAGTGCAGCAAAGAAGTAAAAGAAAAATGTAGCAATATTCATTACTCTACGCCCTTTACAATTTTAGATCCCGGTTTATTCAGCACCTTGGTAAGTTGTTTGCGGTCAAACACGCTGTGTTCAAAATCATGACTCATTATAATTGCATCCGTCGGACATGCGATGATACACAAATTGCAAAACGTGCACATGCCCAAATGGTAGACAAACTTTTCAATTGCTTTCTTCTTTTTGCCATCCTCCCCTACTTCCATCTTGGTAAGAATCTTGATCGTGCCATTCGGACAGGCAATTTCACAAGCCGTACAGCCCGTGCAACGATGCTCATTGTTTTCATCATGCGGCATTACCACTTCCCCACGAAAGCGCTCTCCGAAGGTTAGCGTGTCCCTGTTATCAGGATATTCCTGTGTAAGAATTTCCTTGTGATGCGTGAAATAATAACCCGTGAGCTTCATCCCGCTTGCGAGGGACTTAACCGCACGATAAATATTGGAGAAGTATGATTTAAGGAATCTGATCATTTTAGTAATACAAAATTCGAAATCCCAATATCAAAATCCGAAATAAATTCCAAAAAAGAAAAATGAAAATTAAAAACACTTCGGTACATTATTTTGTTCTTTGGTATTAGATTTTGGATTTTTTAATCTTATTTAATATTAAATATTGTTTTTATTATTTCGTCCCGATAGCTATCGGGATTCGATATTTTTTATTTGATATTTTCTCCTCTTAGAAGTGCCATCCATTAATCACTATTAACGCCACCAGCAATAAATTAAACAAACTAATCGGCATCAGGTATTTCCATTCCAGCGTCAGCAACTGGTCGATGCGCATGCGCGGGAAGGTCCAGCGAAACCACATCAGCACGAAGATGAGGAAAAATGTTTTACCAATGAACCAGATCGAGTGCGGGATAAAATCCATGATGTGATTGAATATGGTGAAATGTCCGAAATGCAGCGGCATCCATCCGCCAAGAAAGAGTGTAGCTCCGACCGCAGCCATGATGAACATGTTGATGTACTCAGCCAAAAAAAACATGGCGAAGCGCATTCCGGTATATTCCGTATGAAAGCCGGCAGTGAGTTCTGATTCTGCCTCTGCAAAATCAAATGGTGCGCGGTTCAACTCCGCCGTTCCGGCAATGATAAAAATGACGAAAGCAATCACTGCAGGAATGTGTCCCTTGAAAATCCACCAGCCGTCTACCTGGCTTTCGACTATTTTTGAAAAACTCATGCTGCCAGAAAGCGCAACGATTGCAATCAATGATAATCCGGCAGATAATTCGTAACTCACAATCTGTGCCCCGCTTCTCATCGCACCCAACAGGGAATATTTGTTGTTACTGCTCCAGCCCGCCATCAAAATGCCGATGACGCCAATCGATGAAACAGCAGAAATATAAAACACGCCGATGTTGATATCGTAGATCTGGAATCCTTTTGCAAAAGGAATCGGTGCAAGCAACAACATGGCAACTACGATTACCAGTATCGGTGCAAAGTTGAAAAGGAATTTATCCGAAGCATCAGGAGCGAATCCTTCTTTGAAGAGAAGCTTAATGGTATCTGCCAAAGTCTGCAAAGTTCCTTTGTAGCCGACGCGATTAGGGCCGAGACGTAACTGCATGAATGCCGCAACCTTTCTTTCCATGTACACAAGCAGTAGGCCAAGAAACGCGAATAAACTTATGGCAAGAATTCCTACAATAGTCATTTCTACAAGCATCACTGCTGTGCCTCCCATGTGTGAGGAGAGCCAGGAGTTGAGAGATGT
>JBDTTM010000511.1:0-2697 GCA_039930605.1 Bacteroidota bacterium | reverse complement strand
CATACACCGCAAACATTCCAGGCGCAGTTTCCTTTTCATGGACAGTTCCTGCTACATGGTATGGACTTACAGGGCAAGGTGCTGCCCAAATAACAGTGACCTGTAATGGATGTGCGGGGCCAGTTTGTGCAGAAGGATTTGACTCAATAGGATCATCGCTTGGAACTCAATGCTTAAATACAATTTCAGGCGCTCCAACTGGCGGTGGTGGCAACTGGCATCTAAATCCGAGCGGGAATAATCCTGTGTGCAATAATGTATCATCCGTTAATGTAACTCCAACAATAGTTTATGATGGCGGGGGCGGGGGATGTATGGGGAATTGCGGTGGCGTCTATGGTACTCCAAATCCCAATGTGGTTTTTGCGCTATACTCGGGTACTATATTTCAGGGTATTATGGGTACCAGCATGACACTTGGATTTGGAACTTTTTATGCTGCGTATGTTGATACAACATCAGGTCGCAATTTTCCACAGGCAGTGCAAGTAGGTGCGTGTGGGGGCTGCGGAGGATCAGGTAGTGGAACTTTTTCTATAAATCAAATCACATTAATGCCCTGGGTGAGCTATACACCAAACCAAGTGTGCATCGGAGATACAGTATTTCTTACCGGCAATGGAACAAGCTTGAATTTCGCTGCTCCATCATGGTCAGTTAATTCAGGATTAACACCCATCAGCAGCGTTTGGAATATTATTGAGCTACAGGCAATAGTAACAGGAACTCCTGCATCCGTAAACTTTACTGAGTACTTTGATTTGACAGGTATATTTTGGGGCACATGCGAAGCAACTATTACCCAAAATATAAATGTTATTAATTGTCCCGCCTCTGCTTCGTTTCAATCAAGCAATACTACCATTTGTGAAAATGGATGCATTAATTTTACAAATGCTTCCGTACACTCAACTTCCTTTCAATGGTCATTTCCGGGTGCAACACCTGATACAAGCACTGATATAAACCCGACAAACATTTGTTACAGCACACCAGGGACTTACGATGTTCAGCTGGTAGCAACCAATCCGATAGGGAGTGATACACTGCTATTATCGAGTTATATTACTGTTTATCCTGCACCACCAGCGCAAGGAATTTCGCAAAGCGGAGACACCCTTTTTGCAAATGCAGGAGCTGCAAGTTATCAATGGTATTTTAATACCTTCATCATTCCGGGTGCTACAGATTATTTTTATATTGCAACTTCAAATGGAGATTACAATTTAATTGCCACGGATGCGAATGGGTGCGAGGTGGAAGCTGTGATCTTCAATGTAGCAGCCAGTCTACAGTCTACGGTCGACAGTCAACAGTTGACAATATTTCCGAATCCGGTTGAAGATAAATTGGTAATTGGTAATTTGAAATCAGGAACCGCGGTTGACATCTTTATTTACAATCTCCCTGGCGAAAAGGTTTTCTCGGCTGTGGACTGCCGTCTGAGGACTGTGGATTGTGGACAGCTTACTACCGGCATGTACTACCTCGAAATTTCCGTAGGCGAGAAAGTTTTTCGCACTAAATTTGTGAAGCAATAGTGATATTCTTTTCTGAATTTCGCTACCTTTGACATACTTAAAAAAACAGCTAGAACATGTTGATGGAAAGAACAAGCAACAATCAAATTACTATCACTGTTTCTTCCTCCGTTGACAGTTTTGGATTGCAACGGCTGATTGATTATGTGAAGTACCTTGAAGCAACTTCTAAAAGCAAGGTAAAACAAAGCGATATTGACAAACTCGCGGACGAGGTAAATGCTTCGTGGTGGACAAAAAACCGCAAACGATTTGTCAAGTGAAAATCGTTGTTGACTCAACCATTGTTTTTAGCGGTATTCTTAACTCCAACGGTAAAATTGGAGACCTGCTGATCAGTTCTACAAAACATTTTAATTTCATTGCTCTTGATTTTCTACATGCAGAAATCGGCAAACATTATTCACGACTCTGCAAAATTTCCGGTTTAAGCACTCAACAAATTCATGAAGCAGAGTTTCAGATTTGCAGGAACATTACTTTCATTTGGATGAGCTTTACAAACTTCGTCAGAGTTTGGTTTAAGAGCAAAATAGTTTTGTATTACTGAAAAAAATTAATCCTAAATTCGCGCCATAACTAAAGCTGCCGGATATGAAATACAAACGGGTCTTACTCAAGTTAAGCGGTGAAGCCCTTATGGGTGAAAAAGAATTCGGCATTGACCACGACAGGTTAAGACAGTACGCAGAAGACATTAAATCTATCGTTGACAAGGGGACGGAGGTAGCTGTCGTGATCGGCGGAGGAAATATTTTCCGCGGAGTTGGCAATGATGCGGAAGACGTGATCGACCGTGTTCAGGGAGATTACATGGGAATGCTGGCGACTGTAATTAACAGCATGGCTTTACAAAGCGCCCTGGAGAAAACCGGCGTGAATACACGTTTGCAATCTGCTATCAAGATGGAACAGATCTGCGAACCGTATATCAAGCGGAGGGCGGTACGACACCTGGAAAAAGGAAGGGTGGTTATTTTTGGTGCCGGAACGGGCAACCCATATTTCACTACAGACACAGCCGCATCTCTGCGAGCAATAGAAATTGAAGCAGATGTTATTTTAAAAGGAACACGTGTAGATGGCATTTACAATGCTGATCCGGAAAAAGATAAAAATGCAGTGAAGTATGATACTGTTACGTTTGATGAGGTAT
>JBDTTM010000510.1:0-2701 GCA_039930605.1 Bacteroidota bacterium | reverse complement strand
AGGGCTTCGGAGAATTTCACTAGATACCTCGCAGCTTGCTGCGAGGTCGTTCATTGCCATCCTTCTATTTTAAAATCAACCGATACCACGACCCGGTCATTTCGTTAATCTTATCTTCAGTGGAAAAAATGTAAGTTCGCGGCTCCAAAAAAAATCATCATGAACATGCGCTTTCGATTCTCACTTCTCATTTTATTGTTGGTTTCTGTTGTGGCTGTTGCACAGGAAAAAGGCAAAACTCAGAAAAAATTCCAGGTTGCTTTGATCGGTTTTTATAACCTCGAAAATTTTTATGATACAATAAACGATCCGGGAAAGAATGATGAAGAGTTTCTTCCGGGCGGAGCCAATCACTATACGGGTGCAGTTTACCTCGATAAAATCAGCAAACTTTCCGATGTCATATCATTGATCGGTACAGACGTTACCCCCGATGGACTTGCGTTGATGGGTTGTGCAGAAATTGAAAACGATACCGTATTGACGGACTTAACTCATTCTCCCAAGCTGGTAGGAAGAGGATATAAAATCGTGCACTATAACTCACCGGATATTCGTGGGATCGATGTAGGCTTATTATACAATCCGAAATATTTTACACCGAAATTCTCAGAACCTCTGTTTGTTCCGTTGATTGATCCTGATGGCGCTCCACGGTACACGCGGGATGTCTTATATGTAGAAGGAACTTTCCTCGGAGAATCCATTTTTGTTTTTGTCAATCACTGGCCTTCCCGAAGGGGTGGTGAAGAAGCAAGCGCTCCCGGGAGAGCCCTGGCCGCTTCGGTTGCGAAACATAAAATTGATTCCATCACGAAAATAAATCCGGATGCTAAAATTGTTTTGATGGGTGATTTGAATGACGACCCTGTAAGTCCCAGTCTCACCAAAGTGATCGGAGCGCTCGGTGAAAGGAAAGATGTACAGCGTGGCGGCATGTTTAATCCATGGATGGTATATTACAAACAAGGCATCGGTACACTTGCGTACAATGATTCCTGGAATCTTTTTGACCAGATTGTAATTTCTTCCGGGTGGTTGAATAAAGATAGGCCGGGACTGTTTTTCAAAGAAGCGCGTATTTTTTCAAAACCCTGGATGATACAGCAGGACGGGCGTTACAAGGGCTATCCGAAGCGAACCTATGATTTCAATAAGTACATAGGCGGCTATAGTGATCACTTTCCTACCTTTACTGTATTCCTTAAGGAGAAGAAGTAAAAGGTCAGCAGACGGCGATGGCTCAGATTACAACAAGGTGTTATCCCCGCCATTATTTTTTGATTTCAAATTAAAAATCATGTAGGTTTGTAAGCATAACTTAAAACGTTTTCGCTTGGGTATTACTACTTCTGTAAGAGTTTTATTTTCATCAGACCGCAGGCTGCATCATTCGCTTCGCAACCTGCTTGGGTTTTATCCCAACAATCTTGCAGTATATAAACTTGCATTTTCACACCGAAGCAGTGCAGAAGAACATCCAAGCGGTATCAAACTAAGCAATGAACGGCTCGAATACCTGGGGGATGCTGTGCTGGGTGCTGTTGTAGCTGAATTACTTTTCAAAAAATTCCCCTACAAAGAAGAAGGCTTTCTCACAGAAATGCGCAGCAAGATCGTGAATCGGGAACACCTGAACAGGCTGGCGATTAAATTAGGCATTGACCATTTTATGAATGGATCTATTGACCCCGCAGCGAAAAGCCGTTCTGTTTATGGCGATGCTTTTGAAGCTTTGATAGGTGCGGTTTATATTGACAAAGGTTATATTGAGGTGAGGAAAGTGTTGCTCGACCGGTTTATCAAACACCATGTAGACATGGAAGAGCTGGAAGAGTTAGATGCAAACTTCAAGAGCAAGCTCATTAACTGGGGACAACGTGAGCGCAAGAAAGTGGAGTTCGAATTGATTGATGAACTGGATAATGGAGGCAAACGCCTGCTGCGCGTTCGTGTGCTGGTTGATGGTGCCGAGATGGCGCGTGGTGAAGATTTTAGTAAAAAACGTGCAGAGCAAATTGCAGCTAATAAAGCATGCCAGGCTTTACACCTGATGTGATTTTTTCAATCTCACCGTCAATATAAAATGGTCAGCCCACCTATTAAACGGAAAAGTATGACACATTTTTTCATCCCAATTTTTTAATTTTTCAAATACTCCCGGATGTTTTTTAGGAAATAAATCGAGATAGGGCGGAGGAACAAAACTGCCGAGTCCCTGCAGTTCGAGCTTTTCATATTCTTTTCCAAAACAGGAAATAATGTATTGCGGAGAAAAATAGTAACTCATAAAACGTTCTCCCTCAAGGTGAGATTCCGCTCCGCCTTTTCTGAACCTTCTGAACGCTGTTTTGAAATTGCCTTTTGCTGCAAGAAGAATTTCCCATGGACATACAGGCGGCATGATTACGAGTGTAGCTGTTCCACCAGGTTTCAGAAGTGATTTGAAAGAAACAATAACATCATCAATTTCTTTCACACAATTTAATCCGCCGAAATCGGAAAAAATGTGATCGAAATTTTTTTGTGTGATTTGGTTAAGCTCTGTAAATGAGCATTGCTCCAATGAAATACTTTCCGCAAGATTTTTTGTTTCAATTTTACTTTTGAGTTCACTGAGCATACCTGCAGCAATATCTGTGGCATGCACCTTCATTCCCTGTTCTGCAAAAAAGACAGCATCGATGCCTGTGCCGCAATT
>JBDTTM010000509.1:0-2706 GCA_039930605.1 Bacteroidota bacterium | reverse complement strand
TACCCAGTATGGCAATTACAATGTAACTGTTACTGTAACGAACCAATATGGCTGTGCAAATACTGACCTTGCTCACGTATCTGTGCATCCATTGCCAGATGTTCAGTTTAGCGGCGACAGTGTATGTTTAAACAATGCGAATACATTCGTTAATTCATCGAGTATTCCCACTGGAAGCATCAATACTTACTTCTGGAGCTTTGGTGACGGCAGTACTTCCAATGCCGGCAATCCGAATCATCATGTTTACACAAATGCAGGTACCTATAACGTAAACCTTGTTGCAACTTCCAACCACGGATGTATCAACAATGCATTGCACACGGTACTTGTGAGACCGAATCCTATTGCGCAGTTTGCAGGAGGCGGCAATGGCTGCAGTAATTTCCTGGCACATTTCGCTGACCAAAGTACCAGCACCGATGGAACCATCAGCGGTTGGTTATGGGATTTCGGCGATGGTGATGTAAGCACAGCACAGAACCCGAATCACGACTATACACAGGCCGGTACCTATCCTGTAACATTGACGGTGGTGAGCAGCAACGGTTGCCAGGCCATCCTGCAATTGAATGGATTTGTGAATGCATTCCCTTCTCCACTTGCCGATTTCGATATGGACAATGCACAGGCAGATAATATTTCTCCTGTAATACATTACACGAATATGAGTTCCGGCTACAATGGTTATACTTGGACCTTCGGTGACGGAACCAGCAGTTCAATGGATATGAATCCAGTACACGTATATGCTGATACCGGCTCCTTCATCACCCAATTGGTTGTGGTAAACAATTATGGTTGCCGCGACACCATTTTAAAGACAATCGAAATAGGTCCGAGAAGTACCTTGTTCGCACCGAACTGTTTCACGCCGAACGGTGACGGTATTAATGACACCTTCTTCCCGAAATGGACGCAGATGAAAGACATCTATGTGTCTATCTTCGACAGGTGGGGACTTGAATTAAAAGCATGGCACGGACTGTATGGTCAGTGGGATGGCTACTACAATGGGCGCCCTGTACAGAGTGATACTTACATCTACAAAATTCACGGTATCGGAAATGATAACATCTACTACGAATGGGTAGGGCATGTAAGTGTCGTTCAATAAAAGCTTGACGTAAAAGCAACAGCTTCACGTTCAAAAAAGAGATCCCTGTCACTGATACTGGCGGGGATTTTCTTATTTACACCTCTGCACAAATCAATCACCAATGAAAGCGGAAATCTATCTGCAAATTCTCAAATCAGCTCATCGGATTTCCTCATTTGCAAATTTGCGCATTGGAATATTTGCACATTGGCTGTTAACTCCGCCCCTCTTCACTCAGGACCTTCGTATAATGCTTCAGTGATCGCAGTACCAAAGCCGCTATAGCAGCAGCAACCAGGGCATACAGATACTTATCGCCGACATGAAAAACCTGCCATTGGAAATACCCGATCAATATTTCAACGTACACAAAACCGATTACAGTCGCCAATACCCCGGAATATTCCCGGCGCAAAACACTCTTCATTGAAAAGGAAACGTCACTTTTTCGGAAGCCGGAGAGCCGTGGAAGAAATGCCGGAGCTTTTTTCGACCATTCAAGGTAGACATCACCAAATTTTTTTTCCAGGAATCGTTCTTCAGCAAACATGATGCGTTCATAATATACCCAGTAAAGCAAGCTTACAATGATGGTAAAAGAAAAATTCTTTGTGAAAAGCACAATGCCGATCCACATCAGGTAATTTCCCAGGTACAGCGGGTGTCGCACAATTGAATAAATGCCGGATGTGTTGAGCTGTTCAGCCACCTGTTTGTCCGTATTCCTCCCGGAAGTGCCGCGCGGCGTAGTGCCGATGGTGTATGCCCTGACCATAAAACCTGCTATGCTCAGGATTGCAGCCAGGTAATTGACGACGCTTATAAAAGAAGCCGACATTGCATCATATTGCGTGAAATAGACAGCCGGTACAGCCAGCACGAACAGCACTACCGGGATGAATCCCCTCCGTTTGAAAAGCCAATTCCCTTCATCTTCAAGTGAATGTATCAGTGCCATGGTTCCTTTTATTTAAATGTAAATGAAAACAATTTTAAAAACAGGGGGAAATTTATTTTGCTCTTATTCCGTCCTGTTCTACGAATAACGGTTAACAAATAACGATTAACGATTAACTGGATTTTATCTACCTTGTGGCACAGAAAATTTTTCGATTCAAATGAGTAAAGCAAAAGCTTCGGCAGATAAAGTAAAGTATTCCGTAGAGTTCCAGGTAAGATCCTCCCCGCGCATTTTATATAATCATTTATGCTCTCCTGATGGAATGGAAGGTTGGTTTGCAGACCGTGTCACTCTTAAGGATGGGGATTATGTATTTCATTGGGGAACCACAGAACAACGTGCCCGCATCATGAGCAAGCGTGACAACCAGATGGTTCGTTTCAAATGGATTACAGAAGATCATAAGGATGAAACCTATTTTCAGTTCGACATCGTGGAAGACGATATCACAGGCGATATAGCGCTTATTGTGACCGACTTCAGCACGGAGGACGAAAAGGAACAGAACACGAGGTTGTGGAGCAGCCAGGTGCATGAACTGATGCACTCCATCGGCTCGTAATTCCTACTTCAGTACTTTCAAAAGTAAGGCAAGTGTTTCGGCAGCATATTCCGGAACGCCCTGAAAATCTTTGACAGGAATTTT
>JBDTTM010000508.1:0-2745 GCA_039930605.1 Bacteroidota bacterium | reverse complement strand
CAGAGAGTAGATCATCAGCGAAAAGCGTATTCGCCTTGTAGATTATGTCCGGAAATGCTGACGACTACTCTGCTTTATGTTGTGTGCAGTTATTGTTTCACGATGAACTTCCCGGTCAGTGTTTGATTGTCACTTGTTGTTAGTTTGTAAAAGTAAAGTCCGCTCGGAAAGTTTCCCACGACTTCTTTGAACTTTGTTTCTGATAAGCCGATTGAAGATTTGATTTCTTGTCCGATGAAATTAAAGATTGCTACCTGATTTATCTTTCTTGTGCTTATTGAATGAAGCACAAAATTTATTTCATCAGTTGTCGGGTTTGGATAAACAGAAACTTGCGATTTGTCAGGATTAAGAATGTTAGTCGTTGAGAGAACAAAATTTCCAATGCTGTCAAGTTTGATTAAAATAATCTCCGCATTGTTAAAGTTCTGAATATGTCCTGTTAGTAGAAAACCCCCATCCGAAGTTTGTGTAACATTATTGCCAAGAGCATATTCCTCGCCATCAAACAGTCTGCTCCATTGAATGTTTCCAAGCGTGTCAAGCTTTGTAATGATGAGATAATGTTCATCGGGTAGAGAAAATCCTGGTGAATACAATCGCGTTGTTGAAAGTATGTAACCGTTGTTGTTAAAACATTTTTTTATGTATTCGGGAACACCGAGATGAAAGTGTCTCTTTGTCCAAATGGTATTGCCATTGGAGTCGGTTCTAATTATGTAAGTGTCTGGTTCTTCATCGGGAATTTGAACGTCAAATATTCCTGCGATTATATAACCGTTGTCGGGAAGTTGTTGAATTGATGTTGCATCATCATTCCCATTTCCTCCAAATGTTTTTGTCCAAAGTGTGTCACCAACGGAATTTGTTTTTATAAGAAATATTTCTTGATTCAATGTTGTCGGATTTGTCTTTCCTATCAGAGCAAAGCCACTATCGCTGGTATGAACAACTGAAAGGGAAAGCAAAGAGTTGTAACTCTTTGTCCATAATGTATCGCCTTGCGAGTCGGTTTTAAAAAACATGGTTGAGTTAAATGAGTAATCAGGTCTTACGAAATAATAATTCGTGTCGGCAGTTTCTCCAATAGAAAATCCGCCCAAGCAATATCCATTTGAGCCATATCTATTATCCCAAAGGAAAGTTCCGTTAGCATCAAACTTCAGCATGTAAGGAAAATAGTTTCCAATTCTTCCGCTGATTAAATAATTGTTATCGGAGGTTTCAATAAGCGAGTATGCAAATTCCGAAGTGTCAGCAACTCCCAAATATTTATCCCAAATGAGATTACCAACAGAGTCCACTAATAAAATGTTTACATCATAATTTGTTCCTGCTTGACTTCGTGAAGAACCTGCGATAAGATATTTTCCATCTTGCCGTTCAATTACAGCGTTAGCCATATCCCAATAAGGTTTAAAGTATGTGTTATTAAACAATACTTGTCCGCTCACAATTATTGAGAGCAGAAGCATTAAAATGGTAGCAGGTAATTTCATGGTAGCAGGTTTTCTAATTGCACACAACGTATCGGGGATAAATGCAGATTTAAAAAAGGGGGATTAAATGGTACACACTTTATTAAAAATAATTGCAACAGAAAAGAAGAACATTTTCTCCGCTGTGAACCGTTGCAATTATTTTGTCCCGATAGCTATCGGGATGCAGACAGTGACTTACCTGCCTACCGGCAGGCAGGCTTGCAGGCACTTCACATACTTCCACAACCCCTTTTTTAAAATTGTCATTTATCTTTTTGTTGAACTAACCCCTCCGGGGGACTTTTCCGTCATTCAATCTTTTGTATTAATATTCCTTCCAAATCTATAAAAATTAATTATCATGGATCAAAAAAAAATCTCCGTATGGTGAAGTTGAACCGAATCACTGCCGGGTCAGTCAACAGAGAGTAGATCATCAGCGAAAAACGTATTCGCCTTGTAGATATGTCCGGAAACGCTGACGACTACTCTGCTTTATGTTATCCGCATCACCCAATTGTGTCCATGAAACTGTTTCGCTTAAAGTTCGCATGTCAGTTGTTCAACGCATTATTCACAAATATATTTATTTTTCATTATTCAAATGAATGATAATGCGAATTCCAGAAGCATTTTGCACTGCATTCAAATTAGAATATAATTCGCATCCAATTCCCAAATTCTTAATTGGCTTTAATATTATTTCAGCATTGATTGTTAAACCAGCTTTTACAAACCTTTTCCCGTCAATATTTTCAACTTCAAAATTCTTACCCCACATTAGTCCAGGTCCGGCAATTAAACTAATTAGAAATGGTCTTGTAATAAGAGTTTTTCCAATACCTACATTTAAGACATATAGTGTCGCTCCTGAAAAGAGTTTACCTGTTCCAGTAAAACCAGCTTGATAAGTGATTCGCTTAGGTAACCAATGATAATCTACTCCAAGATTCACTCCTGCAATGCTATTAAAAACTTTATCCGATGAAATTCCAAAACCTAAATTAGCCCACTCTCTTCTGAATGCTTTGACGGAATCAGAACAAGATAAAGATGGGGTAGTTGATGTTTGTCCTTCCACTTTACAAGAAATCAAAATCAAAAGAAAGAGAAGGATTGGTTTTGTCATTTATGTTTGAGTTCGCATCAAAGTAAAGTCAATTAGAATTCCAAAAGTTTCAAGTTTGCACTGCCGGCTATGGGTTGCCGATAACGGTCCGGGCTAACCGCAGTGCCGGAATCAAAACTACAAATTTTTAAATGT
>JBDTTM010000507.1:0-2758 GCA_039930605.1 Bacteroidota bacterium | reverse complement strand
TGTATGATCACTAATTTTCACATGCCTGAAAGTACGTTGTTGATGATGGTGGCTGCCTTTGGTGGGTATGATAATGTGATGAATGCTTACAAGATTGCCGTAAAAGAAAAATATAAATTCTACAGCTATGGTGATGCCATGCTGATCATCTGAACAAGCTATTTGTTATTGATAATCCGTTATACCCTGAAGACGTAACGGATTTTTTCTAACAACTTCATTTTATTTTGATTACTAACATACTTTCACAAGTAAAGATTATTGGTTTTTTACTTGTCACTTTTTTTAGAAAAAAGTAACCCAAAAATCAAGCGTTACCAAGGCAATTTTCTATTGCGTTTTGTAACGCAATAGAAACCGCGGGAAAAAATTCCGGCATTTGCACTTATGGAGCAATTGATACAGCCAACATTATTTTTCTGAAAGGCCTCATTTTTTTTCCGCTATTGCTGGGTAACGCTCAGTTGCTGCTCCGCAGCAATTGGGCGGCTTCGTCGGTGAGAGCCTGCATTTATATCGTTTACAATATAAATGTTCTGTCTTTCATGGTGCAATTGGAAATAAAGAAAGCGGTTGTTTTACTATTTGGCAGAAAGTGGAAAGATCAATCGGTTACATTTTTTAATTGAAGAATAAAATTAATTATGCCTCCTCTTAAATTTAAAAGCAGGGTGTAACGGATTTTTTATTTCCTTCGCTTGAATCATAAATGGGAAATACGATATTAATAGTTGCAGGAGGAAGCGGAGCCCGGATGAATGCCGAAATTCCTAAGCAGTTTATCTCAATTGCAGGGAAACCGATCCTCATGCATACGATTGAAAAATTTCATGCGGCTGATCCTTCAATGCATATCATCGTTGTACTTCCTGAAAGAGAATTTGAAGAATGGAATTCACTCTGTCTCAAATATAATTTCAGCATCAGCCATGAAATTAATAGGGGAGGACAAACACGATTTCATTCAGTAAAGAATGGACTTGCATTGGTAAGAGAAAATGGTATCGTTGGAATACACGATGGTGTTCGACCACTGGTTAGTAAGTCACTCATTCGCTCATGCTTTGCAGAAGCAGGGGTAAAAGGAAACACAGTTCCATGCGTTGGTCTCAGGGATTCAATACGCGCTGTGCAGGAAGGTCGCAATGCCGTTGCCGATAGAGAAGGTTTCGTTAGCATCCAGACGCCACAATGCTTTTCTGCTTATGTCTTGAAACAAGCCTACCAGGCAGAATATAACTCCTTATTTACTGATGATGCAACTGTGGTTGAAACAACAGGGGAGAAGATAAACCTGGTGGATGGAGAGCATGAAAATATCAAGATCACCTTTCCTTCTGATCTCTTACTGGCTGAAGCGTTTTTGAAAAGTCAGAATAAATTATGAATATCGAACAAGTCTGCCTACCGGTAGTCAGGGAATTTTGAATGTTGAAGTTCGGGATTTACTTCATCATTCAAAATTCCTTGTTCGATATTCGATATTGTTTTTTTTAATTCTCTACCACTTCCGTCAGATCCACAGGCACAACCTGTGTAACTCCGGGTTCAATCATGGTAATTCCATAAATGATATCAGTGGATGTCATCGTGCGCTTGTTGTGCGTGATGATGATGAACTGAGAATCTGCTGAGAACTTCTTGATGATGTTATTGAACTTGTCAATGTTGGTGTCATCAAGCGGAGCATCTACCTCGTCGAAAATACAGAAAGGTGCCGGTTTGATCAGGTAAATACCAAATAACAATGCAATTGCAGTGAGGGTTTTTTCTCCTCCACTCAACTGGGAAATGCTCAAAGGACGTTTTCCTTTCGGCTTGGCGATGATCTGCACATCACTATCGGTAGGGTTGGAAGGATCAAGCAGGATCAAATCGCAATCGTCATCTTCTGTAAACAATGAACGGAAAACAGCAATGAAGTTGGTGCGGATCTCTGTAAATGCCTTCATGAAATTTTCCTTCGCAGTCATTTCAATTTCTGCAATGGTTTGAAGCAAAGATTCTTTTGCTTTTGCCAGGTCATCCTTCTGTTCAATAATAAAAGTATGTCGTTCCTTGATTTCATTGAAAGCTTCAACAGCCATCGGGTTGATAGGTCCGTAATTCTCAAGCTGTGATTTTTGCTTCGCTACTTTTTCGCGCAACGTTTCTTCAGTCCAGTCAGGCGAAGGTTCCTTCTCAAACAATTCATTGATGTCAAGACTGAACTCTACACTTAAACGTTCTTTCAAACCGTTCAGTTGCAGTTTCAGCTCCATCGTTTTATCTTTTACGGCTTGTGCAATCTGGTCACTTTGTTCTTTGCGGTGACGGATCTGGCGGATCGTAGTTTCAATCTCGTCTATCGCGCCGCGCGCTTTGAAATAATTCGCTTCCAGAACGGCAACAGTTTGCTCGAAAGCTTCCTTGTCAGCATATAAAGAAATCAGTTGTACATCAAATTCTGAACTGGTGCTTACCAATTCCGCAATCTGAACCTGTATGTCTTCGTACTCTGAAGTATTCGTGGTGATATTTTTCTGCAGCGTATCTAGCAAGGTCACCTTGTAATTGAGGTCGCGAACAGTTGTTCCCAGCTTATTCTGTTGTTGGATACACTTTATATTGTGTTGGTTGAATTCCTGGCTTTGCTTTTCTAATTCTGTTGCAGCTTCATTGTACTGGGTTTGTAACAAAACCAGCTTTTCATTCAGTGAATTGAATTCCGATTTCATCTGGTCAAGGTGTTCCTGGTGGCTCAGGCTGTTTTGCATCA
>JBDTTM010000506.1:0-2781 GCA_039930605.1 Bacteroidota bacterium | reverse complement strand
GCAGTATGCCCCAGTGAACCCAGGAAAAATGCGCGACCATCAGGCAGTAACAATGCACCTCCGGTTTCATCACCAAAAGGGTCATACAAAGCAACCGGAACTGTCGCATCTGTAACCCATATATTGGAAGCCGGGATGTATCTCTCAGACGTTGTACTGAGACGGTCGACAAAAAGTATGCTGTTATCCGGCAACTTTACCCAGGCAGATTCATTGTGTATTCCATTGCACGCCGGGCCGGCAGTAAATGTATTAAGCGTTGGATTGTAAATCGTAGTCCCTTTTAAATTTCCAGCCACCAATGCCTGCACAATTCTCCCGTCTTCCAGAATTTCTGAATTGGCATCACTGATATTTTGGCCCGGTGACGGTGCCGGTGTCCAGGTATTCGTGAGGGGGTTATAAGTTTCAGCCTGCTGTAAACCGGTTCCATATTCTCCACCGGCAACGTACACACGCCCATCTTTCAACACCTGTGCAGAAAAATAGAGCCGCGTGTTTGTCATTGGAGCCAATGTTGACCAGGTTCCATTTGTATAACTTCCATTTGCATTCGGAGTAAGTTTGTCCCAAAGATTTCCGTAGCCATCAGCACCACCGGAAAAAGTCTTGCAAATCACCGTACCGTCTGAAAGAAGCAGCATTCCGCCACCGCTTGAATGAGGAGCTGTAGTTACTACACTCCAGGCTCCGATCTGGGAAATTGTTTGAGACCCCGACGGGCATGTCACTGAAGGAAAACGCGTTCCCATAGTTCCTGAACCAACCACCTGGGTGCAGCATCCTGATAGAATATCTCCATAGTTAGCGGTACCTGAAATATCATAAGTGATCCAGAAATAATTTGTGCCTTCTGCTAAAGTTGCTGAACCATTCATTGTGTATGCTCCATTCGGACCGGTTGCCGTTGATCCGAATTGAGTGGATGAAGAAAAAGCCGCGCTCAGACCAGTGAAATATACTTTTGCATTTGATATGTCCAATGCAGCATTGGTACTTCCGGTTGTTGCAAGCGATAGGCTGGTAACATTGAAGGGCGTAAGAGTTCCGGTAGTCACTATCCGCACTTGTAATATTTGATTCAATGTGGAACCTTGCGGCACTGACTGCGTGTTGTTCAGGAATGCAGTCGTAGCGGATGTATACGACATCGCGACCGTGGCGCCTGGATTCCAGGTATATGTAAGTCCGGGTGCAGGAATATTCGTTGAAGACATATTACAAACATCAGTAAGTGCAGTTCCTACTGTGGAAGTTGCCCATGTATTTGTTCCGTTCGTCACACTCCTGATGTTGAAATCAGAAGCGCTGGATCCTAACAATCCCACATTCCCAGACTCTGTTACAGCATCTGAACATGTATTCGGTCCCATTGTGACAGTATCTGTTGAGGAACCCCAGGCAACCTGCACTGTATTGCTCGTCTCATTCAGGACAACCTGAAAAGTCCAATGATTTGCATTCGAGTTACCATAATGATCGCAATCAGCCCACTGAACTACAAACTGTCTGTTAGGAGATGTCCCTCTAGTAGTGTATTGAATGGTTGAAGTTGATGAACCAACAAGATCCGTTCCGTATCCTGCAATTGAGTTGGAAGAACTTGTCTGAAGTCCACAATAAACAGTTGAAGGTATGGCACCCATTGTTATAAAGCCATTCGTGCTGATGCTTACTGTTGTGTAAGCAACATTGTTATATGTGAAGGTAAATGGGATGGTAATCAATGCAGAGTTGTTATCATCCCAGGTGCCTGTGTACAAGGTAGTGCCTGTAATCGCCAGGTAGTTCCCGGTCGAGGATGCAAATGAATAACCTGCAACTGTTGCGTTTGCTTTTTGGCTATTTGAAAATAAAACAACAACAGTCAGCGCAAATAATAACTTTCGAATCATGATAATTTTGTTTGGTAAATTGGTAATTTATATGCCTTGTAAACTCCAGCCAAATGTAGACAAGCTGCATGAATGCTGCAAGGCAGGCCCCCATCAGTGTTTTAACTGAGTTGAAATATATCAGTTTTTCAAAATGAGTAGAGTGGGACTACGAATCAAACAATGACTTTTTCATACCTTTCCGCACTCAACATGACAGTTAAATGAAAAAACTATTTGTCCTGATTTTTACTTTTATTTTTTATTATGCACCTGCTCAGAATCCATTGATTAAACAATGGGATTATCGTTTTGGTGGGACAGACCAGGATTTCCTCAACAACTTTCAACAAACCAGCGATGGTGGCTTCATCCTCGCCGGATTTTCTCAATCGCCAGTGAGCGGGGATAAATCCAAAAACACACGTGGTATTTGGGATTACTGGTTAGTAAAAATTGATGCCTTGGGATTGAAGCAATGGGACAAAGATCTTGGTGGGACGGAAGACGACAGACTTTACTCGATGCAGCAAACAACTGATGGCGGGTATATTCTTGGTGGTTCATCTAATTCAGGCCTGAATGGAGATAAGACAGAAGCCAATTGGGATAGCATAAATTTTACGCACGACTTCTGGATTATTAAAACGGATACGAATGGAAACAGGATATGGGATAAGGATATTGGTGGTCTTTCAGACGATAACCTGGTTTCAATTCAACAAACAAGCGATGGCGGATTTATCGTAGGCGGAAGTTCGAATTCCGGAATTGGTGGACATAAAACGCATGCCAATTGGGATTCGTTGAATTATACAAGTGATTTCTGGATATTGAAATTAAATTCATCAGGTCAAATTGTTTGGGACAAACGTTATGGAACCACAACTGATGACCAGCTAATTTC
>JBDTTM010000505.1:0-2788 GCA_039930605.1 Bacteroidota bacterium | reverse complement strand
TCAGTGAAAATGGAGAATGGAATCAGCGCAGAGCTTACTGCAACCACACGTTGTGGGATGCATAAATATAGTTTCCCCAAAGGAACCGGTCCTGCAGTTTTGCTTGATTTAATTCACCGGGATAAAGTTACAGAGGGGTATCTCAAAATAGTGGACAAAAAAACAATTGAAGGATTCAGGAGATCACAGGCATGGGCCAAAGACCAGGTCGTTTATTTCCGCATTGAATTTGCAAAACCATTCCTGGATTATAAGATGTCTTCTGACTCAATGAAAAAGGACAACATTCGTTTCCGCAATGAATACTATGGGAAAATTAAAGCATTGTTCCGCTTTGATCTGCAACCGGGTGAACCATTGCTTGCAAAAGTTTCCATCTCGGGTGTAGACCTGGAAGGCACCCAGAGAAATATGCTTGCTGAAATTCCAGGTTGGGATTTTGAAAAAGTAAAAGCAGATGCAAAAGCATCATGGAATAAAGAGCTCGGGAAAATTGAAGTGAGCGGAGGAACACCTGAAGAGGAAAAAATATTTTATACCGCTTTGTATCACTGTTTCATTCAACCGAATATTTACAATGATGTAGATGGTCGTTATCGTGGCCGCGATTTTAAAATTCATACAGCAGAAGGATTCAATTACTACACTGTGTTTTCACTGTGGGATACCTTCCGTGCATTCCATCCACTGATGACCATCATTGACAGGAAACGCACATTGGACTTCATCAAAACTTTTCTGGCACAATATGAACAGGGTGGAATGCTTCCGGTGTGGGAACTCGCGGCTAATGAAACTGAATGTATGATAGGTTATCATTCCGTAAGCGTGATTGCCGATGCAGCCATGAAAGGGATCAGGGATTTTGACATGGAAAAAGCTTTTGAAGCGATGAAGAAAAGTGCGGAAGCAAAAAACAGGTATGGACTTGGGGCATACATGGATAAAGGCATGATTGAAACCGATGACGATGGCGAGAGTGTAAGCCGAACATTGGAATATGCTTATGATGACTGGTGCATTGCACAAATGGCATTGCTTCTGAAAAAAGATGAAGATTACAAAAGGTATTCGGAACGGGCACAATACTGGAAGAACCTTTTCGATCCCGCAATAGGTTTTATCCGCCCACGAAAAAATGGAGGATGGTATGAACCGTTCGATCCGCGTGAAGTGAATAATAATTACACCGAAGCCAATGCGTGGCAATACACCTTTTTTGTACCACAGGAAATCAATTCGTTGATAGAAAAAAGTGGAGGGCCGCAACAGTTTGAAAAAAAGCTGGATGAACTTTTCACGACTGAAAGCAAAACTACCGGACGTGAGCAATCGGATATTACCGGGTTGATCGGACAATATGCCCATGGCAACGAACCGAGTCACCACATGGCTTATCTATACAATTACATCGGGAAGCCATGGAAAACTCAACAGCGCGTACACGAGGTACTCACTGACTTTTATCACGCAGGTCCTGATGGCTTAGTCGGCAATGAAGATTGCGGACAAATGAGTGCATGGTATGTAATGAGTGCGTTGGGATTCTACCAGGTTACACCGGGCAACCCTGCTTATACCGCAGTTGCTCCTTTGTTTACGAATGAAAAAATTCACCTGGAAAATGGTAAAACGATTCTCATTAAAACATCGGGAGCATCGAATAGTAATTCTTACATCAAAGAAATCAAGATGACAGATATGACGAAGAATCCTTTTGAAACAATTCCGGATAATATTCTTCAAAATGGAGGTAATTTCAATTATGTACTGGAACCTTATTCATCGAAAGATGTGATCGAAAGGAAATCAACCATTCTATTTGGTCGCGAGGACAATATTCCAAATCACATCGTTGAATCACCGCTCATTATATCACCCGGCAATGTGATTAAAGATTCGATTTCTGTAAGCATAGTTTCTTCCGATGATTACCAGGTTTATTACTCCCGTGACAATGGCGAATATGTAAAATACGTAGGTCCTTTTTATTGCAGCACGACAACAGAAATCAAAGCTTATGCGGAGCGCAAAGACCGTGTGAGAAGTAAAATAGTTGCCGCGCATTTTTTAAAAATGCCGCATCCCGGTTGGAAGCTCACTCTTAGTTCAACGTACGATAATCAATACACAGCCGGTGGGGATGAAGCCATGATTGATGGTTTGTATGGAGATGTGAACTGGCGAAAAGGATATTGGCAGGGGTATGAGGGAAAAGATATGGAATGTGTAATTGATCTTGGTAGTGAACAAAAAGTGGGTAGCTTTTCAGCGGAGTTCCTGCAGGATGTCGGTGCATGGATATTGTTGCCTAAGAAAGTTGAATTCAGTTTTTCCATCGATGGTGTTACATATACTGACAACACCAATCTCAGCCATAACGTCAGCGACCGTGATGAAAAAGTACAAACGCGGAGTTTCAAAACCATGTTACTTCGCCCTGTTGATGCGCGATATGTAAAAATAAAAGCAACCGGTTACGGCAAACTCCCTGGTTGGCATGCGGGCGCAGGAAATGATTCCTGGATTTTTGTAGATGAGATTTCTGTCAATTAATTTCTCTGGCTTCTTGCCACTGATTATTTCAAAAAATATTCTCAATCCTATTTGAACCCACAACCATTGCCTATTGCCAACTGCCAACTGCCAATTGTTTTCTTTCTTCTTTCCTCTTTCCTCTTGCCAACTGCCAACTGATTTCTTTCTTCTTTCCTCTTGCCACTGAATTATCTCATTTCTCATATCTAAAAAAAAATCTACCTTTATCAATCATTTTTCGGTTTTACTT
>JBDTTM010000504.1:0-2796 GCA_039930605.1 Bacteroidota bacterium | reverse complement strand
TGGCAGTGGCAGTGGCAGTGGCAGTGGCAGTGGCAGTTGGCAATAAAAAAAAAAAATGAGAATACTTTTTATTGATACAACACATCCGATTTTACAATCTTCTCTTGAAGATGCAGGTCATGAATGTATTGCTGGCTTCACACTTTCAAGGGAGAAAATCTTAGAGGTGATCCGTCAATATGAAGGAGTTATTATTCGCAGCAGGATCCAACTTGACAAAGAATTTCTTGACAAAGCTTCGCAACTTAAATTCATCGGAAGAGTCGGTGCAGGAATGGAGAGTATTGATGTAAAATATGCCGAAAGCAAAGGGATTGCCTGTATCAATTCCCCTGAGGGAAATAAAGATGCTGTGGGAGAACATGCGATTGGAATGTTGCTATCGCTTTTCAATAATCTGAACAAAGCAGATCGTGAAGTGAAAGAAGGAAAATGGTCAAGGGAATCCAATCGCGGAGTTGAATTGTCGGGAAAGACGGTTGGGTTGATCGGGTATGGAGTAATGGGGAGTGCCTTCGCTAAAAAATTATCAGGGTTTGACTGCCGTGTTCTTGCCTACGATAAATTCAAAAAAGATTTTTCTGATCAATATGTAAAAGCAGTTTCAATGGAGGAAATTTTTCTTGAGACTGATGTATTGTCGCTCCATGTTCCGCTTTCTACCGAAACAACATTTTTGGTGAACGACGATTACATCAACCGCTTCAGGAAAAATATTTATATCATCAATACGGCAAGGGGAAAATGTTTAAAAACGGACGACCTGGTTAAAAACCTGCAATCCGGAAAAGTATTGGGTGCTTGCCTGGATACTTTAGAATACGAAGAGACTTCATTCGAAGCGGTCACCGGATTTAAAGAACATCTCAATGGCCTCCTTGAATTTTCCGATAAGTTAATGCTATCTCCTCACATCGCAGGGTGGACGAAAGAAAGCACAGTGAAGCTGGCAAAGGTATTGGCAGAAAAAATAATCATGAAATTTCCGGATCAGCAATGAAGCATGCTGTATTCTTATTGCTGGTTTTCGGATTGTTCTCTTGTAAAAGCAATGAATTGAAACATGGGTATATCAGAAAGAGAAAGGTTGATTCCTTCGGGCAGATCAGGGATTTAAAAAGTGGCTGCTTACTGGTGATGCTTCATACTCATCAAAATAAAATTGATGCGCTTCTCAAGATTGGTAAACCAGCTAAATCTGCCCGTGTACAAAAATTTCAAACAGAAAAAAACAAAGCTATTATCAGGACTTTTCATAAGCAATTCAATTTTTGTCTTGTTTATTTTTTTATGAATTCCCAGGCGAATGAGCTGGTCGGGAAAGGAATTGACTCTGTAACATTTGTCAATGACAGCCTGCAACCGGACCCTGCAATCAGGCCGACTTCACAAAAATATTTTGTGGCAGAATTTACAACCATGCAAATGGATACCGGAATGTATTTTGGAGGATACCGTCTATCAACGCAGGATAGTGGAGCATGGCGTAAACCCTATTATTACTCTACTTCCACATACGGTTACCAGGCATTTATTTTCGAAAGCCCACAATTGATTCAATTAAAAAGACCATTTAAGTATTTTGTCACCATCACTGAAATCGACAGAAAAATATTTCTATTAAACTCAGTCGTGCGGAAATCAAATCGACGGTTACATCGTTTTCTGTCAAGGGCAAATAAAAAAATAACTACTCCGCGGTTTAGTCCCTACTTTTTGGATCATTCCAATATAAAGTAAATCTCAATCTTCTTTCATCACCAGTTGGGCGGTATGCCTGCTGCGCTGTTCAAGCAAAATGGTTTTATCTTTCGTCAATTTATCAATTGTGGACTGATAGTAATGACGAACGGTAACCAGCCGAAGGTTGTCATTGTAAAGGACCTTGAAATCCCTGCGCAGGTCTTCAATGAGTGCGGGGATTTTAAACTCATCATTGTCGGCACACACTGAAAAACTGATGGCTGAGTTCTGCATCAGGTTTATTTTCACTTTATGATTAGCAAAAGTTTTAAAAATATTACTAAGAGCATCTTCTGCAACGAATGAAAAATCTTTTGCTGAGATGGAGAACAGGATCTGGCTTGTCTTAAAAATAAAACAGGGCACCAGTGGTTTCGTAGATATATAGTTCCCTACACTCGTTCCGATTTCCTTTGGAGCCAGGAACGAGCGCACACGCAAAGGAATATTTTTGTTCTCCAGCGGCTTAATCGTCTTCGGGTGAATGACAGTTGCACCGTAATATGTAAGTTCGATTGCATCGAGATAACTTACCTCCTGCAACTTAACTGCATCAGCATAATATTTCGGATCTGCGCTTAATACACCAGGAACGTCTTTCCAGACAACCATTTCTTCAGCGTTTAAGCAAAAAGTAAGAATGGCTGCAGAATAATCCGATCCTTCTCTTCCGAGTGTTGTTGTGAAGTTTTCGCTCGTAGCCCCAATAAATCCCTGGGTGAGGATGATGTTACTTTTCCTTTGACTTTCAGTAATATTCTTTTGCACAAGTTTTTCCGTCAGCTCCCAGTTTATTTTTCCTTCCCTGTAAGTGTTGTCGGTTTGAATCATGTCGCGCGCATCAAGCCATTGGTTGGAAAAACCATTTTCATTCAGATATGCACTCACGATTTTGGTGGAAATCAGTTCGCCCTGTGAAACAATCTGATCGTAAATGAAAGCGTATCCCTTTGAGGTGCCATCCTCCATGACCCAATCAATTTCTGTAAACATATTTTCGAGCTGGTGAAAAATATCGTGGCCGGAATTAAAACCTAAATCATTCAGAATATC
>JBDTTM010000503.1:0-2799 GCA_039930605.1 Bacteroidota bacterium | reverse complement strand
ATCCAGAACATTTCGTTTGCAAGAAAAAATGATCCGACTGCAATGAATGTAATCAGGATTGCATAAAACCATTTCAGCCGAATAGTACCGGTCGCTTCCATGTGAATCAATGAACGGATGCCTTCATTTTTTGCGAGTCAAGGAAAAGGAGCACGAGAAAAGAAAGAAAGAGCGCACTCGAAACTGAAATAACTACTATCAGCCAGCGGATAGGATATGATTTTTTATCAGCAGGCACAGGGTATGTAACAATGTTGGCATACGTCAATTCCTTGGTCACGTCATTGAGGTATGTTTCATATTCCAGTTTCAGGTCATTGTATGCTCCGCGAATACGCCAGAGGTGCTCACTGAGTGAACTGAACTCTCCTCCTTTTTCGCCCAAAGCATTCAGCATATTTTTAGATTCTGAAAGTGCCCTTGGTGAGCCGCCTTGCACTGCCTTTAAATATGCCTTCGCGTATTCCTTTGCCTGGGTTTTATATTCCAGCAGTCCATACTTATCGCGGTAAGTCTGAATTACTACTTCGACAGAATCCATTTCAATTTTCTTTTCCGACAGCCTTCGCTTCGACATGGCCAATACTTCATAACTTTTCTCACGCTGCATGAACCGTGCTTTTTTATTCAGGAAGCTGAGCATAGAATCAATAATCCCGGCTGCAAAGACAGGATCTGTATCATAGACCACAATATCTACAGACTCGTATTCTGTTTTGCTGATAGAAACATTTTGATCGTACATTTTAAAAATCTCTGTACGGTGTGTTTTGTTTTTGATTGAATCAATATCGTAATGCTGGTACAAATGAAATGCCTTAATCACAGAATCCCTGATGTCGGACGACTGAAGCAACTGGATCAGCTGTTCAGTGGGGGATTCATCGCTGTATTTGGAAAGGTTGGAAGGATAAAGTACGGACTCTGACTTGTATCGCGGTTTGATAAAGGCAGGGCCGGAAAAAATACCGGAAGCAATTGCAGCGATTACAGCAACAATTAATAATGGTTTCCGTGAATCGCCGATTACTTTAAAAATGTCTGCCGACTGTAAATAAGAATTCATACTTATAGGAGTGCCTTAATAGATTCAGATGCGGTACGAAATCTCTTTCGAACGTTCGATGATGAGGATGGAAATGAGGGCAATAATAAATGCACAAAAAACAGATATTGCCACGATCAGCCATCTTATCGGATAACTTTTCATTTCTGCTTCAACAGCTTTATTAACGATGAATTTGTGGGGAAGATTTTGCATTACATCCACGCGCAGTTTGTCATATTGAACCTTCAGGATATTGAGGTCTTTTCTTTCAATAATCAATTGCTCGCCAAGTGACATATTCGCGCCTCCGAATTTCGCCAGGTCATCCAGCTTCGATTGAAGCATCCTGGTGCGTGCCTCTGCCCCACCGATACGCGCCTTTGTATTCACGATAGAAGAATCATTTTCCCCGCGGTATTTTTCGAGCACCTTCAACGATGCAGTTTCATTATTGAATGAACTATAAGATTTTGCATATTCTTCCGTCCAGATGATTGATTGGTTGCTGTAATCCATGATCCCTTTTCCACGAAGCCACTTTAACGAATCTTCCATGGTATTTATTTGAGCCAGCTTCCTGTTATATTCCTGTTCCATAATCAGCAGTGCCTCTGTTGCACGCTCACGCTGTATTTTTGTCTTCATACTGTCCACCAGTGCGGAAATATCGTTGGCAATACTTGCCGCCATTTTCGGGTCTGTATCCAACACATCAATGCGGATCGATAAATATTCCGTCTGGCGGAAGCTGATATTATCTTCAAAGTCATTGATCAACTGGGTTTGCGGAAATTCCGATTCCGGATTAATACCATAGTGGTTCATTAGCTGATATTTCTCAATGATAATATTCCTGATGTCATCAGAATTCAGAATCTGGAGCATTTGTTCGGCCTGTTCTTCTTCGCCAAATGCAAGCAAATCCTGCTTGTCTGAAATGTTGTCATCCATGATTGCGCGGCTGATAGATGTTGATGCCGCAGGGAAAAAGATCACCGTTGATTTATACTTTGGCTTGATAAAATAGGAACCGGAAAAAATGCTGGAAGCCACCGCTGCCGCAAGTACAGTTATAAGCAATGGTTTGCGCCATTTTATAACCGTTACAAAAATGCTGGTTGATTCTAAATATGCCGTTTCCCGCGCTTTTTGAAACATCAAAAGTGGTGTGAGTTAAATTTAAAAGGGTGTCAAATATACATCATTCAATGAATCATCAAAAAAAATGAATCAACTTGTATATTCCAGCGAACCATTCCGAAATAAGAAAAAAACCGGTGGAAACTTACATGAAATTCCGAAACTCTCAAAAAAATTTATGCATTTACTTAGCAGCATTGCCACGAAGACATAAAGACACAAAGTATTTTTTGGTTTCTCCTTGCATTTCAGCATTCGCGGCAGCGATTTCAACTTTATTCTTCTTCATATTTAACAATATGAATCAGGTTGCGGATGGAAATAAGCCGCAGCAGAAATGCCAGTCCGAAGCAGCAGGAAGCACTTATAACAAACCGCAATAGCCAATCCATTTGTAGCTGATAGGCATAATAATTAATTGCAATGGCGCTGAGCAAAAATAAAAGTAGCGCACCAAGCAGTCGGTAGTTGAACCTGAACCTGAATATATATTGCACCATGATAACCTGCGCAAGACCGGTGAGTACTTGCGTGGTGAGACTGGAAACAGCAGACCCAAATACTTCCATCCGCGGAATGAGGTACAGGTTGAGGAGAATATTAATGACCAT
>JBDTTM010000502.1:0-2804 GCA_039930605.1 Bacteroidota bacterium | reverse complement strand
AAAAAAATAAACATCCAAACTAGAATTGCAATCAATGCGGGCAGCGGAAACAAAATCATTTTAAATGGAAGCCGTTCTTTTTTCCGGTGAAGGAGTATGACGCCGATACCCTGGCTCACAAACTGGATAAGTATCCGCATCACAATAATTGCCGTGATCACTTCCTTCAACTTGAAAAGCAGGCTGAATACAAATGCTGTTGCTGCCAGAATGAGCAATGAAACGTGCGGGAAATTTTTCGTGGGATGTAAGCGTGCGAAGATTTTGAAATAATTTCCATCCACTGCTGCAGCATAAGGCACACGTGAATAACCCAGCATCACAGCAAACAAGGAAGCAAGTGCAATCCATAATATCAGTACAGTTGCGAAAATAGCAGCAGTATGTCCGTAGATGCGTTCGAAAAAAGTACTCACGATAAACTGCGAGTCCTTTGCTTCCTGCCAGGGAATTACGCCCAGAATAACAACCTGCATCAGCAAATAAATAATGGCAATGCCTGTGATGGAAATCAGTATGCTTCGAGGAATATTTTTTTCCGGATCTTTTATCTCAGCACCGATATGACAAACATTGTAATACCCAAGGTAACTGTACATGGTTTTAATCGTGGCTTGTCCGAGTCCGGCGAAAAACAAAGAAGAGAACCATGCAGGCGAAGAAGAAAAATCAAATGCCTGCGCAGCATTGAAATGTGAAAGTCCTGCGTAGATGAGCCACATTAACGTGAGCAAAACTCCGATCCACAACCCCACAGAAAGCTTTCCCACATCGGCAATCTTCCTATAGAGCATGAAGGTGAGTAGGATCACAAGTGAACCTGAAATTATTTTCTGCTGCCAGGGTTCCAGTGGGACCAGGAAAGTTAAATACTGTGCAAAACCAATTGCACCTGATGCAATCACAAGTGGAGCTTGTATGGTCGTTTGCCAGATATAAAGAAAAGAAAACAACGCCCCTTTTTTCTCACCGAAAAGTCTTTTGAGAAACTGGTAGCTGCCGCCGGCTTCAGGCCATTTGGCGCCCAATTCACTCCACACCATACCATCGCAAAAAGAAAGAAGCGCCCCCAGCAACCATGCAACGATACAGGCCGGACCATTCATAGCCCCGATCACAAATGGGATCGTCACAAACGGACCGATGCCCACCATGTCGATCATGTTGATGGCAGTGGATTGCGTGAGTCCTAGTGTACGTGTTAGCTTTTGCATCCTGCCTTACAAAAGGAAGAAATAAATCTGGTGGATTTCATCTTCACATTTTCAATTCTGCACATTTGCTTATCAGGATTTTATTTTTGGCGGCTTTCATTTGCACATCTTAATATGTTTTCACCGGATAAGGAATTTTCTTCAGCTCCTCAAACAACAACCGGGTTTTTTCAATTCCTTTTTCATTATTGATATTGAAGTACCAGAAGTTTTCAAAATCATCTCTGTACAATTCATTTTGTATCGTGCCTTGTGACTTATGTTCAGCAACAGCCCAGTTTACAACGATCTTATAGCTGAGGGCATCCTTGAATCCGAATTTCACTGAGCGGTCGAACACAAACAATGGTACATTTTCTTTGATGGCCGTTTCCCTGTAGTCTTTCAGTTGTTTAAAAACGAGTGGCACCGTATCATTTTTAGAAGAGGTAGATCCCGCCAGGACAATTGGTTTATTTTCTTCAGGCAACTGTTCCACGCATTGCAAAGCCAGCATAGTAGCCGCTTTGTGATGGCCGTGTGTTCCGGGAGTAGGCAAGAGGCAAAAGACATAGTCATATTTTGTATTCATCATGATCCTTCTCAGTTGAACCATGATGAGGCCCACGTCCCAGGCGGTGTCGAGTGGATCGCGTTCATCGGTGGTATATTTCCTGTCGAGCTGATCCATAAAAAAATAATTCCTGATGCCTAAAATTTTACCGGCATTCATTAATTCCTGCTTACGGATCCGTGGCAGGTTTTCCCGCCCAATTTTTTCATCAGTGAGTTCAAGACCATAGTAAGCTTCCGCAAGGGTGGAATATTTATACCCACCCTCACCATTGGTGATCAATGCCAGGTCTACCTTGCCATGCAATTCATGGGTGATCTTGTAAACGGTCGCATCAAAGGCTGTTTCATCATCAGGATGTGCGGTTACGATCAAAACTGTTGGTGGATTGGACTGTGCCATGCCGGTTATCCGTATGGAAACGGCCAGGATTAAAAGAAAGAAATGCTTCATTTTTTAAGAATTCAAAGTTGCTGCAAGTTAGCACGGCCTTTTGATTCACTTGCCAAAAAATATTTTGTCGCTGAATAAATTCTTTCATATTTGTGAACTTCATTTCTATAGCCAATGGACACACAGAAACATCATAGTTGGGAAACGAATCCTTCGGTTCACGACATGGTTTCATTGGCCGGCTACTTATCGAAATACAGGTGGATCTACCTGGGTGTTTGTACGGCGGTTCTTGCCATCAGCTTTTATTTATATCATACACACACGTTTTACAAAAGCCGGATAACTTTCCTGGTAAACTCTTCAAACGTTGCCGAGGTATTGTGGGACCGCAACAATGATGGACCTATTGAATCAATAAATGATGACCGTGGCTTTAACCGCATCAACCAGATTCTCTATTCTTCACAGATGCTGGATTACCTGATCAACAATTTTGATTTGTATACGCACTATAGAATTCCGAAGGCATCGGAAGATAGCTACCTTGGTGTGTTGTCTACGCTCAAGAAACATATCGGTGTTACCATTGATAAAACGAAAATCATTACGGTACAGATTTCAGACCGGCTCGATTACAACGT
>JBDTTM010000501.1:0-2804 GCA_039930605.1 Bacteroidota bacterium | reverse complement strand
AAGATGGTTGCTGTTTTAACGCGCATCTTCGGATTCTCCAATATCGAACAGGCAGAAGATATTGTGCAGGATACTTTATTAAAGGCACTTGAAATATGGAAGTGGGGAAAAATCCCCGAGAACCCGCAGGCATGGCTTTATAAAGCAGCCAAGAATAAGGCCATCGATTTAATCAGGAGAGAAAAGCTGAAGTATAAAATTGAAAATGAACTGGCGGTTCTTTTGAAATCTGAATATTCGTTGGCACCTAAGATGAATGAAATGTTTACCTCGGGAGAAATCAAAGACAGCCAGTTGCGGATGATGTTTGCATGCTGTCATCCTTCCATCTCGCAGGAGGCGCAGGTTACGTTGATGCTGAAAACACTTTGCGGACTGAGTGTGCGGGAAATCAGCAGCGCGTTTTTGACCAATGAAGATACCATCAGCAAAAGGTTGTACAGGACCAAAGAAAAAATCCGGGAGGAAAAAATTTCAATCGATTACCCGGGTGCAAGTGTGATGGCACAACGCACAGATTCAGTTTTAAAAACGCTGTACCTGCTTTTTAATGAAGGATATAATTCTTCCCATCCTGACAAACTCATCCGCGAAGATTTATGTGAAGAAGCGATGCGGCTGTCGATTATGCTTTCGGAAAATTCTAAAACCAATCTCCCCCAAACGAATGCTTTGCTTGCGCTCATGTGCTACCAGGTTTCCCGATTCGGGTCTCGTATTGATGACAAGGGTTTAATTGTGTTGCTCAAAGACCAGGACAGAAGCCAATGGAATAAATTTTTGATAGAGAAAGGGAATGAATACATGAACCTTGCATCCGACGGTGATCAATACCATGATTTTCATATTGAAGCAGGGATTGCATCCATTCATGCAAATGCGGCCAGGTATGTGGACACAGACTGGAAAATGATCCTGTCGCTTTACGATGCCCTCCTGCAGCGAACACATAATCCAGTGGTTGCATTAAACCGATGCCTTGTAGTAGCAGAAGTCGATGGCTTCGAAAAAGCCATTGATGAATTGCTTCTGTTGAAAGCCCTCCCGGAAAATTGCCATTACCATACTTCTTTAGGTGAATTGTATCTGAAGGCAGGGAAAAAATCCCCGGCAAAAAAATGTTTTACTAAAGCACTTACACTTACATCTTCACATGCAGAATCAGAACTGATTACAAGGAAAATCAATATGTGCGCAGCCATTGGTTAACCTGTTTCATTTTTTTTCACTGCTTTATGTAAGAAGCAGATTCATTGGAATGAAAGTATTTTACAAAAAAGATCTGCCTGAAAAATAAATTGCTTCCCGATATTAAATTTTATATGGAGCAAGTTGCAATCCATTTCTTACTTCTTCCCTGTCATGGCTACAACTGTATCAGCTATTTGCACGGCGCTCATGCCTGACTGGGTCTGGTGGAATGACGGATCGCCATAGGTGCCATCAGGATAACCGGCGGCATGGATCGAATGAAATTTTTCAAGCTGCAGACCAGCGCCCAGGAGAATGGAACTTAGTTGCTGGGCAAGCCCTCCTGTCGGCATGTGCTCTTCAACAACAAGCAGTCGCTTTGTTCTTTCAATTGAGTTTCTCAGTGCGGGCGACAATTGAAGAATTGGAAATGTAAAAGCGGTAAATACATCTGCTTGTCCCAGTCCGGCAATTTTTTCCAGCCCATCGAAAACGTTTTTGACAACGGGTCCCATCACAACAATTGTAATCCCGGGATCTTCGGCAACAGAACAAAATCTGAAATGTGAATCAACAGGTTGCGCACCGGTAGGAAGTGGTACGTCGGCGCCGAGCCTGAGATAGGCGGGTTTCATTTCTGCACGCATGCTTTGAACTGCAAGGTCTACTTCTTCAGTAAATGCAGGGACATAGCAGGTCACGTTTTGAAGTCCGCTAAGGGTACCAATGTCTTCCAGCGCGTGATGTGTGGAACCCATGATCCCGTACCCGTATCCACCGCCGTTGCCCACAATAAACACAGGAAGGTTATGCAGACAAACATCATTGCGAAATTGTTCGAGGCAGCGATACACAATAAATGGTGCAATACTGTAGCAAAATACTTTGAATCCTTTGTAAGCCATTCCAGCCGCCACGCCGATCATGTTTTGTTCAGCAACGCCGGCATTGATGAACCGCTGAGCCATGCCGGAGGAAAGATTTTCCAGCGCATTGTAACCCAGGTCGCCAGTAATGAAAACAATGCGCTCATCATCAGCCGCGCATTGTTCCATGATACTTGAAAAGGCCTTTCTCATCCGCGGTGCGGCTTAGATCAGTTTCTTATAGAACTTATTGAATCCGAGAATATCAATGTAATGTTTCGTACGCCAGTAAATTTCATTTATTTCCTCCTTACTAAGCTCCAGTGCCGTTTTGAGGTTGACTGCTTCTGTCGGAATGCGTACGGTACCCCATGGATAAACTTCTTTCAGAACTTCTCCGTTCCAGCTTGGTTGTGAAAGGGTTTCGCTTTTTCCGATCCCCGCTTTTTTAAGGATCCCCGAAAGCACACCAACTTTATCTTTAACAATATCTTCATAGCGGACCATGTGGTAATGATCAGGATATTTCTGAGAAAACATCAGTGAAAAATGCTGGCACATTACCCAGCCTGTCATATAATGGGCAACTGACAATGGAACTGCCCGCTTCTTTGTGTCAGCATAAGCAGAGAATGGATTCCTCACCACGTGGAGGACGTGGCCATTGCCGTTGTAGTCATTGATAATTTTATCACCGTCAACGCCGATGATTGGACTGTAGCCAACCCAGGCTTTTTCTTTTCCTGT
>JBDTTM010000500.1:0-2809 GCA_039930605.1 Bacteroidota bacterium | reverse complement strand
AAGGATGCCATTTGATACAGTGACGATGTATTGACCTGACATTCCTGTAGTGATCTTCTGACTGTGCTGACCTGTGGACCAGCTATAACTTGCTCCTGGATTGCCAGCATCGAATATGGTAGTTTCTCCATCACATTGTTGTTGGTCAGGACCCAAATCAACAGGGACACGCTGAAGTTCATTCACTTGTATGAAAGCAGTAGCGATATTGCTCATTGCGCCAGATTCAGTTGTAAATTGTACTACAACTGTGCGCAATCCTCCTGTGGGATAATTTGAGATATTGTTATAGACAATGAGTCGAAGTGCATCTTTGAAGTCGGTGGATTTGGCACCACCGGCATTTGATAATGTGATCATATCCGTACCTGATCCTGATACATTTATTCCGGCGACCGAACCGGTCATGAATAACAATTCGAATGGAGCGTCAGGGACAAATCCAGTGATCTGAATTTTCATTTCGCTGATGATGGCGTCATAGAGCATTTTTATGTCTTCATCAGCGACGCCTACACCATTTGAAAGACAATCATAGTCAGGGGAATTGTAATCTGCGTTGGTGGCACCAGAAGAATCGTTACAGTCGAGATCAAGTGTGGCCAAACAAGGTGTTGGGGGTGCAAACTCTAATGGAGAAGAAATATAGGTTGGGTCTTGCTGATCAAATGAACAATAAGGAGATATGGTGCCATCAATAAGATTGATCAATTTTAAAACACCAGGATCATATCCATCTAATCCTAATAGAGTATTACAAAATGGGGAAGCAGTAAGTCCGGTAAAGGATATGTTCCAAGGATAAGTAAACAAAAGCTCACTATTTCCGGGGTTTATAGTATCTAATCTTACAATTCCATTGAAACCCGTCGGTACACTCTTAGCTTCATAATAAATTTCTCCCCAGGCCATTGTCATATCACTATTGCCATTATAAGGAATGTTACCAACTGCTATGACAGTCCCTGCATTTATATCCCATCTGTATAGAATATCTGTACTTGAAATGAATGAGGTCTTTGAATAGAAAATACCACCGCCTACACTAACAAAACCATACATATGATCCAGCACTGGACCTGTAAAAATGGGAGAACCCCAATTACCTGTCGCAATATCAACTTGATAAATTTGTGATTGAGGACCCGGATATATCGTATTGAGATAATATAGATTATTATCCGGCCCAAAAGAAATACCTGATTCATCCGGGCCAGGTAGTCCTATAGTTTGAATCGAACAATTTCCACATTCTCCAGAGTTCAAATTTAAAGATGTCAATGCCCAGGTTCCAATTATGTGAAATGATTGACCAAACAATACATTATTTAACAAAGTAATAAATCCAATAATTAAATATGTGAAGATGGTTAGAAAGGATTTGGCTATAATCCTGAAATCAGTTCTTACAAAAATGCGAATTAACATGGCATTTTGTATTTTAAGTATGTATGCATAATCCTATGGGTGTAGGGGTTCATTTAAATAAAAAATTGAGGCAATCCTTCAAAATGGATTGCCTCAAAGAAATAATCCGCCTATTATGGTTCACATTCGTCCGTTTCACAAGAATCATTTATCAGATAATAATGAATTAACCCATCAGGAATAGTATCAATAACTATCTGAGGATTTGTAATATCATGTTGACATGTAAGTCTAATATATGCTGGCTGGTTTGAGGAATTTGAAACCGATAAGGAATTACCTTTAACCATACAAAACAGTAGTTTAGGGTCAAGTATGCCAAGACTTTTTATTTGCCCTCCTCCGCTAATGGAGGAACAAGGACTCGGCGGACCAGCGGCACTGCAAGTAGAAATAGTGCCATCTGAAGTTCCACAAAGTCTAATTGTTTTACTGGGTGATGAGTTAATTAACTCAAGTGCACAGCAACAATCGTCGTCATTTGGACATTCGCTACAAGCTCCTACTTCTCTTAGAGAAATCAATCCATCATTGTTGTTGGAGGATTTCTGTAGATCTGTTCGTTCACATCCTATTGTGATCATGATGAATATAGAACAGATAAATGTAATAGAAAAAATAGTATTTTTCATTGTGGTTATATTTGAACTAATTATAGGCGAGCATCGGCCTCTGAAATCTGTCGAGGTCAAGGAGGCTGGTGCTTTTACAGTCCTGGTAGGATTGAATAATCCTTATACATCTACACCCTGACCCCAAGACAGATCAGAGTGGTAACCTGGTCGAGAGGCGTCAGGTATAATTTGGGCTTCATCTGTGGAGGAAGGAGCAGATTGTTAAGATTTCTTTTCATGTCGGCCATAGCACAGAGTTCAAAAGTTTAATTTTTGGGTGCCGACTTTGTAGAGACTAATCTACATAAATATTTCAATGCTGGATAATAATTTTTGTTAAACTTTAACGGAATCAAAAATTACTCTTCCCTTCGATATCAGTTTCTGAACAATTTCAAATATAATCCTGGAATAGATAGGTTGTTTCACCAAAACTGGTGAGTTCGGTAAATATTTTTGAGCCTATAGATTGATTTTCACTCGCAGCCACAGGCTGATTGAGGATGTTTTCTAAATAGACATTAATTCAAAATATGGATTCGAAGTTGCAAATCATGCCTCTGGCTTGATGGCGCCTAAAAGTGCTCACTTCGAATAGCGATTCATAAGAGAAGATGATTTCTATCTCAACAACGTCACATCTCCTACTTTTATAAATGGGTTGCCATCTTTGATTTTTGCAATTAATTTGTACGCAAATACCGCAGCATTCAAATCCCTTCTATTCAATCTTCCATCCCACGCATTGTTCGGATCATTTGCCTGAA
>JBDTTM010000499.1:0-2839 GCA_039930605.1 Bacteroidota bacterium | reverse complement strand
GGTGTTCCAAACCTTTCGTTCCGGGAATTGCCCACGGACGGGAAAGTTTTTCATCGCGTTTGTATGGAAGGAATTTATCTCCTGCATTTTTTTCCTTCGCAAAATTGACCTTGATCTCAGGAAGATCAGAAGCTTTCGGGAATGCCCAGGGCTCAGCACCATTTGCAATGTATCCGTCAGATAGAAACAATACCGGAGTCATAAATTCAATTGCAATGCGACACGCTTCAAATACCATGTTGAAACAATCACTCGGTGTAGCTGCAGCAACAATAGGAATCGGCGCTTCACCGTTGCGGCCATACAATGCCTGCATCAAATCGCTTTGTTCAGTCTTTGTAGGAAGCCCGGTTGATGGTCCTCCGCGCTGCACGTTTATGATGACCAAAGGAATTTCAAGCATCACTGCCAAACCCATTGCTTCGCCTTTCAAAGCGATACCGGGACCTGAAGATGCGGTAGCTCCCAATGCTCCTCCGAAACTTGCGCCAATAGAAGAACAGATCGCTGCGATTTCATCTTCTGCCTGAAAAGTTTTTACACCGAAATTTTTATGACGTGAAAGTTCATGGAGAATATCAGAAGCGGGAGTGATAGGATATGTACCATAAAATAGTTGTAGTCCTGCTTTTTGTGCTGCTGCAATCAAACCAATAGCAGTCGCCTGGTTGCCCATCATATTCCTGTAAGTACCCGGAGTAATTTTCGCCGGACCGATGGAATAGCGACTGGTGGCTTCTTCGCGGGTTTCGCCAAGATTGTAACCTGCCTTCAGCACTTTTAAATTGGCCTGCAGGATATCCGGCTTCTTGCCAAATTTATCTGTGAGGAATTTAATAGTGTGATCAAGTTGGCGGTTGTACATCCAGTACAAATATCCCAACACGAACATGTTTTTGGACCGGTCAATTTCTTTTACACCAAGGCCGCTGTCGGTGGAGAGTGCAGCGCGTGTCATCTTCGTAACATCCATCTTGATGACGTTGTAATTGGTGAGTGATCCGTCTTCAAGCGGATTTTTTCCCGCCTCAATATTGGCAAGACGAAGATCCTTGGCATTAAAGCCATCTGTGTTGGCGATGATCGTTCCACCTTTGCGAAGGAATTCGAGATTCGCTTTCAAAGCTGCAGCATTCATCACTACGAGCACGTCACAATGATCTCCCGGAGTGAATATTTCCACGCTGCCGAAATGGAGCTGGTAGCCGGAAACTCCTGCCAGCGTTCCCTGGGGAGCGCGGATTTCAGCAGGAAAATCAGGAAAAGTACTCAGGTCATTGCCGAGCATGGCAGCAGTATTGGTGAACTGTGTTCCTGTCAACTGCATTCCGTCACCGGAATCGCCTGCAAATTTTATGATTACGCTCTCTAGCGTTTCATTTGGGTTACTCATTTGTATAGTATTGTTGTTCTAAGTAAAAAGCGTGCGAATATAAGTAAATCCGTGGTTCCGGGAATAACATAAAGGAAGGTTATTTGTTGTCTTCCCGCCTCCTCCGTATGAGGTACTTTGATAAATTTCTTACAACTTTTGAGTTTCTTCACGCTTTTCAAAATATCCTTTGCGTATTTTCGCTACACTTAAATTCAGAATAATAATCCTATGAAAAAAATATTTTGCTTCCTGTTGCTTGTTACGAGCGCAACTGTGTCCTTCTCCCTGAATCCAAGCCGGGAATACAAGGTAAAGCCGGACAAATACGGCATGGTCTACAAAGAAGAAAAAGTCCCGACCAAGGATGGCGCCTCGCTGAACGGCTGGTTTTTTGAACTTGACAGAAAGACTACCAATTGGATAGTGATCAGCGGAAGTGGAGACGGGAACATGGCCGACTGCATCGAGTTAGCCGGACAATTCATGAGCATCGGGTGGAATGTATGCATGTATGACTATCGCGGTTACGGTGCCAGCAGTGAATTCAATGTTGACCCCGATACTTATATCTATCCGCAATTCATTACTGATTTCAATGCAGTGTTGGACTACCTCCGCAAAACAAGGGCTGTTACCAAGTTTGATTTATACGGACAAAATATAGGTGCCGGATTATCGATTGGTGTTGGAGCCAACAGACCTGAGACAAGAAAAATAATTGCTGATGGTCCATGGACAGGACTGGAACAGATGAAAAAGAAATTCAAAGAGAAGAAAAGCAAGGATATCATCATTCCGTTCGGCTTTGATAAAACGTACGAGCCGTTCTATGCATTTGACAAAATACGTCCACAACTGAAGGGAATTCTTGCCTTTGTATCTCCACAGGATGATATGATCAAACCAGATGATATGAAATTGATAAAAGGGATCTCAAGTACTTATGTCGTTTCCGCTTCCCCTTCCAATTCAAAGAATTTCGAGACGGATAAGAACGCTTACTTTGAAAGGGTAAAGAAATTCCTGGAGAACTGATTCTTCAGTTACAAATTAAAAAAATCCCATTCACACTCGTGGTGCGAATGGGATTTTTTTATGCTATCAAGCTCAGTGATTATTCCCGTTAATGGTAATCTTATAAACGTAAACTGTAGTCTCATCGTGGTGATGGTGTCCTGAGCAATTGCCATGACCTCCCCCGTTACCATGATGCTCACCTTCCGTACTGCTAATCTGCACTTCATCCATTCCGGTGAATTGTGATTCAGGTGTATAGGTAAACGTCATGTCTTTTGATCCGGAGATTGCAGCAATCTCAGACACTTGGGCATGGGATGCCTGGCTTGTAATTTTGAGAATATCGTCCTCATCTCCAACCTGGGCAACTGTTGTAGTATAGGTCTCACCAGGTGCAAGAGAAACTTCTATCACTTTGGTGATGATCTCGTCCTGTTCTTTTTTACA
>JBDTTM010000498.1:0-2840 GCA_039930605.1 Bacteroidota bacterium | reverse complement strand
TTGTCGCGCATCATGTCTGCCATGTTAATCACCAGGATCACCGGAATTTTCAAATCAATAACCTGTGAGCAGAGGAAAAAATTTCTTTTCAGGTTTGTTCCGTCCGCAACAATGACCACTGCATCGGGATGGAGTTCATTGTTCGGATCACATAAAATCCGGAATGGAATTTCTTCATCAATAGATTTCGGATACAGTGAATAGATTCCGGGTAGATCAATGATCTCAGCACTTATTTTTTTTCCATCCTCAGTAATTAAGGTCGTTGTACCTATTTTTTTGTCAACGGTAACGCCGGGAAAGTTCGCCACCTTTTGATTCAAGCCTGTGAGTGCATTGAAGACCGTGCTTTTTCCGCTATTCGGATTTCCGACTAAGGCAATATGGAGTGCGCGGGAAGACAATTGGGAAGCACTTATTAAATGGAGAAAAGTGAAATGAAATAGATCAGAAAAGCAAAAAGCAATAGACAATAAACAATAGACAATGGAATAGGTAAACCGGATACAGATTTTCGTTTGAATTCAATATTTTTTTCTATGCCTATCATTCCGGTTCAATCTATTATCTAATTATTCAATTTCCTAATCAACCTTCTTCACAACAACGACAGCCGCTTCTTCTTTTCTCATACTCAGCAGGTATCCTGCAATAAGAATAGCAATGGGATCCCCAAGGGGTGCAATACGGACCACTTCAATTTTCTCACCCGGAATGCAGCCCATTTCGAGCAGTTTCAGGGATGCATCGTAATCAGTAAAGGAGTCAATGATGGCTTTATCTCCGCGCCTTAAATCAGAAAGCAACAATGCGTTTGAAATTTTTTGAAGGGGTGTAAAAGTAGAAAAATTCGAGCGAGTTGGGAGAGATCAAATGCAATTTCAGAAGTAAAGGTAAAGAATGCTACAAATAAACAGACTTCAGCCGTTTTTATGTTCGGATGGCTGGCTGCGGCTGAATTTTGGGCAGTCGCACTTCTTTTTAAAAACAAAACAACTGTTCAGACTTGTCAGAAACAAAAAGCCAATAAAGAAAAAAAATATTCTTCTGATTTTCATTGATGTAAAGATAGCGTTATAACGCAGGACAATTTAGAATGTTTGATTCAAATCTTTCAAGACGGTTCTTTTATGTAATTTCAGCCACAAAATATTTGAATAATGAGGTGGTTGTTTCATTTCGGGCAGTATTGGTTATTCATGAAAAGGATGATGACAAAGCCCGAAAAATTCTCCATTTACTGGAAGCAATTCCTTCGGGAATGTGATAATTTCGGATATGGAAGTTTGGGAATTGTTGCATTGGTTTCGGTTTTTACGGGCGCTGTAATTACCATTCAAACGATTTATAACCTTACCAATCCGCTGATTCCAATGTATTCTGTTGGAATTGTGGCAAGGGACTCTATCATTCTTGAATTTTCTCCAACGATTATCTGTCTTGTACTGGCAGGAAAGATCGGGTCCAGTATTACCAGTGAAATTGGCACCATGCGTGTTACAGAGCAGATTGATGCATTGGAAATCATGGGCATTAACTCCGCAGCATACCTGGTGCTTCCGAAAATAACAGCAGCAATGTTCATCTTTCCTTTCGTGATTTTACTGAGTGCTTTTCTTGGAATTACAGGAGGATATCTCGCAGGAACTTTAACAGGAAAGATAAGCAGCGCTGATTTTATTTATGGTCTTCAAAATAATTTTATCCCTTATAATGTTGAGTTCGCATTGATCAAATCTTTTGTATTTGCTTATATCATTACAACTGTTGCATCATATCATGGATTTCATACACAGGGTGGTGCATTGGAAGTTGGTAAGTCAAGTACCTATTCTGTCGTATACAGCAGTATCCTGATTCTGATTGGTGATTATATTCTTACCCAGCTCTTACTTGTATGATAGAACTGAAAAACATCAGTAAAAAATTAGGGGACCGGGAAATCCTCAACAACATTTCCTCGGTTTTTGAAAAGGGACATGTCAATCTTGTGATTGGAGGAAGTGGATCCGGTAAAACTGTCCTGATGAAATGCATGGTTGGCCTTTTCGAAATTGACAGCGGCGAGATCCTTTATGACAACAGGAATTTCTCTTCACTTGATTTTAAAGCACGAACGCCTTTCAGGAAGGAAATCGGGATGGTATTCCAGGGAGGGGCTTTATTTGATTCTTTAAATGTTGAAAGGAACGTCATGTTTCCGCTTTCTATGTTTACCGATATGACCTACGAGGAAAAGATGGATCGGGTCAATTTTTGTCTCAACCGTGTAAACCTTCCCAACGTAAACAACCATCAGCCTTCTGAACTAAGCGGAGGAATGAAAAAAAGGGTTGCCATTGCCCGGGCCATTGCTCCGAATCCGAAATATCTTTTTTGCGATGAGCCCAACAGCGGGCTTGATCCTCGCACTTCAATTGTAATTGACAATCTTATAAAAGAGATTACGATGGAGTATGATATTACTACCGTGATCAATACGCACGATATGAATTCCGTTCTTGAAATCGGCGACAAGATTACTTATTTGCACCAGGGTAAAAAATGGTGGGAAGGAAATGCAGAGGAAATCCTCCGCACTGATAATAAAGAGCTGAATGGATTTATTTTTGCTTCCAAACTGGCGCAAAGTATTAAGAAGCACGCTTGAAAAAGACAGTATAAAAAAAGACCGTCCCTTTGCAGAGACGGTCTTTTAAATTTCCGTAAAGGAATTATTTGTTTGAAATCATAACTGATTTAGTCACGATATCTTTATCTGACTTCACCTGAACGCTGTACATACCTGCTGATTCTTTTGTAAGATCAACTACTGCAGTTGACAATTGAGAGAAAGAACC
>JBDTTM010000497.1:0-2856 GCA_039930605.1 Bacteroidota bacterium | reverse complement strand
ATATAAAATGGATCCGCTTAGCGGCGATGTGTTTGTTTTCTTTTCGCGGGGTCTCCGATAGCCGTAGCATGTTGATACGACCTTCAAGAATTGAGTAAGCATCCGACCAAGTACATGTGTGCCTTGAAGAAATATTTTAAAAAAAAAAGCATGCTATTAAAATGATGATGGCAGCCCCACCGTAAGCGCTGACAGACAGAGCTTACAAACCACTCAATGGTGCTTGTGTCCGAAAGGCAGAGGTGCTGAGCGATTGAGGAAAAGGCGAAGAAGATTCGTCGAATTACTGATTCTCTTTGGCTTTTAACTTTTGATTTCTCACTTACTATTTCTTCTTAACGCTCCCCCCTTTAAAAAAGTATTTCTTATAATACGGCTCTTCAAGGTCACTGATGATAACTCCATTCTGTACCGAAGCATGCGCAAATTTATTATTGTCAAGGTAAATGCCGACATGCGATACCCTGCGTTTTTTGATTTTGAAAAAGACGAGGTCGCCTTCCTGCAGGTCATTTTTCTTCAATGGTTTTGCATCTTTGAAAATATCGGCGGAGCTTTGCGCAAGGTCAATATCAAAAACCTTTTTGTACAGCATACATACAAACCCGGAGCAATCAACTCCTTCTTTGCAGTCACCGGAGTATTTATAGGGAGTTCCAAGCCATTCATAAACCGTTTGAAAGAGCAATGGGTTTTCAATGGTGTCAATTTCCTTTCCCAAAAGCCGCGAAAAATTATAACAGAGCTGGAGATTTGTTTGCTCTGCATCTGCTGCTGAGTCCTGTGCATTGGCAGATGACAGTCCAAATGTGAACAACGGAAAAAGTAACAGAATAATATTTCGAAACATCCTGCTATAATAACGTACCGCGCAGGAAAAGAAGTGCAATGCTGAAATAAATTACCAACCCGGTTACGTCAACAAGTGTGGCAATAAATGGTGCAGATGAAACTGCCGGATCCACTCCTGCTTTTTTCAGGATGAGTGGAAGCATGGAACCGGTTAAGGTTCCCCACAAAACAACACCCACCAAAGTAAAGCTGACAGTCAATCCAATAAGTACCCAATGGGGTCCGTAGATGTCAGTAAACAATGTCCACATTGCTATTCTCAGAAAACCAATGACACCTAAAATTCCGCCTAACACAAGTCCAGAGAAAAATTCACGCCTGATAACACCCCACCAGTTGGCGATTGTGACTTCGCCTAGCGCCATGGCACGAATGATCAGGGTTGCTGCCTGCGAGCCCGTGTTTCCTCCGCTGGAAATAATCAATGGAATAAATGTGGCAAGGATGACAACCCGTTTAATTTCATCTTCAAAAAATCCCATTGCAGTCGCAGTGAGCATTTCTCCAAGGAACAATATAACCAGCCATCCCGCTCGTTTGCTGATCATATTCCCGAATGAAACTTTCAGGTAAGGTTCATCGAGGGCTTCCGTACCTCCGAATTTTTGAATGTCTTCGGTGTCTTCTTCTTCCATAACATCCATCACGTCATCGAAGGTGATGATGCCGAGCAGGAGTCCGTTGAAATCTGTTACAGGCAAAGCACCCCTGTTGGATTGCTTGAATAAATCAATTGCTTTTTCCTGGTCGTCTTTTGCCTGCAGCGAAACATATTGGTGATCCATCAGCTCACTCACTTTTGTATCGAGCGGTGATAACAGAAACTGGCGTGCCCGGATGTCATCAATCAGGTAGCCCTTTGAATCGGTGACATAAATCAGGTTCAGTGTTTCACTGTTTTTGCCATACGTGCGGATGTATTGCAAGACCTGTTCAACCGTCCAGTCTTCCTTGACAGAAATAAAGTCAGGAGTCATCAAACGACCGATACTGTCCTCCGGATATTGTAACAGTTCCTTGGCTGTCTTTCGTTCTTCATCGCTTAATAGAGACAGGTATTTCGGAAGTGTTTCTGCAGGAAGTTTTTCAAAAAGTGCTGTCCGGTCATCAGGTGAAATCTGGTTCAGGGTATGGGTAAGCTGCTCAATGCTGAATGAACGCAGCAGGTCGACCTGGATATCAAAGTCAAGGTTCTCAAAAGTATGAATCGCCATATCGGCATCCAGTACCTGGAAAACCTTTTTGTAGTCAATATCTTTATTATCGTGAATGAGCTCAGCAAGTTCTTCCGGCTGAACCATGGTGGTTAGTCGCTTAAGCTTATATAGATTGCCGGTGGCAAAACGCTCGGCAAGCAATTCCCTCTCTTCGTCAGTAACCATGGATGATCGTCCATTTATCGGGTGAAAAATATTTGCGACCGAAGGTAACTTTTAATGTTACAAACTGAGAAACTAAGGATTTTATTTTGAAACAATTTAATAGAAAAATAATGTTGTCACAGAACCAATCCCGATTTTTCGGGAGGTGCAATGGTCCATGTTTTGAGATTCCTCACTACGTTCGGAATGACTGTTGTTAATTTTAAAATGGCGGAAGGAAAGATTTTTGACATACAGGAAAATTTTCCCTTTCGCCGACCTGGTGGTAACTGATTGTCATTCCGCACAAAGTCCAAAGGACGGAGTGAGGAATCTCCTGAATCAAATAGTATCGTTGATTGTTTTCCCGGATGAAGTGAAGTGATCCCGGAAGCTTACACGAGAGAAATCTCAACATAACTGTGAATATGTGCCGGTCATTTTTGTACCGGTCAATTACTATTCAATAAAATAAATATTGAAACTATATTTTTTAAAGTTACATGCGAGAAAAGCAAACGGGGAGGCCAGGAGTTCCTGAAAGTGTTTGCAGTGCATCAGCAACTGAACCTGAATTGCTGTTGTACTTAAAAGAGAACCGCCAGTAACAATGTTACTGACGGCCCCCACACGAAAAACATGA
>JBDTTM010000496.1:0-2884 GCA_039930605.1 Bacteroidota bacterium | reverse complement strand
TTAAGCAGCCAAAGTCCGAAGAAGAATTTTCCAAAAACTTCGCACAGATAAAACCGCTGATGACAGAAACAGAGGCGTACTATGAAAGTTCGCGTTGTTTGTTTTGTTATGATGCTCCTTGTGTAAATGCCTGTCCAACGGGAATTGACATACCGCTTTTTATCCGGCAAATTAATTCCAAGAACGAAATCGGTGCGGCCAAAACAATTTACGATTCGAATTTTTTCGGTTATGCATGCGGAAAAGTTTGTCCGACAGAAGTTCTTTGCGAAGGCGCCTGTGTGTACAACAATTCAGACGTAAAACCAATTGAGATCGGACGCTTACAGAGTTTTGCAACAGGCAAAGCCATCCGCTCAAACCGTAAATTTTATCTGCCCGGAAATTCCAATGGAAAGAAAGTTGCAGTGATTGGTGCAGGGCCGGCAGGAATCAGTTGCGCTTGTGAATTGCGGTTGATGGGATTTGATGTCGATATATTTGAATCTAAAGAAAAACCTTCAGGTTTGACTGTTCATGGAGTTGCACCATATAAAATTACAAACGATGAAGCATTAGATGAAATGAAATATCTCCAGGAGCAATTTGGATTTCATGTCACATATAGTAAGCCGGTGCAAACCAAAGATGAATTATCTGTTCTTGAAAGAAATTATGATGCCATCTTCATCGGCATTGGACTTGGAAAAACTTCAACACTAAAAATAAAAGGAGAAGAATTGGAAAATGTTTTTGGTGCAGTTGAATTCGTAGAACAACTCAGGAAAAACCATCACAAAGTTGTTGTCCCACAAAGGGTAGTTGTGCTCGGAGGCGGCAATACAGCCATGGATGCAGCAAGTGAGACAGCACGGATGGGAGCTGAAGTAATTCTCGCTTACCGCAGATCGAAAGAAGAAATGCCAGCTTATGAATTTGAATATGACCTGGCAAAAAATGTCGGAGTGAAAGGAATGTTCAATGTCTCCCCTCTCGAAATTATCGGTGAGAATGGAAAAGTAACCGGTGTAAAATTAAAATCGTCCGTTGACGGCAAGGAAATTATCGAAGCGTGTAATTGGGTTATAAAAGCTACAGGTCAATCAAAGCAGGTTGACCTTTTGAACCTGGCTGGCATTTCACTGGATGAAAAAGGCAGGATTACTGTTTCCGAAAATTTTCAAACCTCCAACAAAAAATATTTTGCTGCAGGCGATTCTGTAAGCGGTGGTCAGGAAGTTGTGAATGCTGTTGCGAATGGAAAGAAGGCAGCATGGGGGATAAAAGAGTTTCTAAAATAAATAACGAATTTTGAAAAAGCCAGCCTGCCGGTAGGCAGGAATAATGAATTACGAAAGGAACCGTGAATCACATGACCATTCGTAATTCCCTGCCTAAATCGCTTTCGCATACCTTCAGCGGAACAATGCGGACAGATAGGCTTGTTCGATAATCAATATTAAAATTAATAAAATGTCTGATCTTACTACCAATTTATCCGGAATAAAATCCCCAAATCCTTTCTGGCTGGCAAGTGCTCCCCCGACCAACAGTGGATATCAAATAATGAAGGCATTTGATGCGGGCTGGGGTGGCGCTGTATGGAAGACACTGGGTGTACCTGTGGTGAATGTTTCTTCCCGATACGGCTCCTTGAATTACCGCGACAGCAGGATGATCGGTTTCAGTAACATTGAATTAATTACTGACCGTCCGCTGCGTGACAACCTAAGGGAAATTGAAGAAGTAAAAAAACGTTTCCCCAATCATGCTGTAATTGCATCATTGATGGTGGAGACAAAAGAAGAATGGCACCAGATCATGCGCGATGTCACCAATGCAGGTGCTGACGGCGTCGAATTGAATTTCGGTTGCCCGCATGGAATGTGCGAACGTGGCATGGGCAGCGCTGTCGGACAGGAGCCAAAAGTGCTGAAAACTATTGTGAGTTGGGTGAAAGAAGTAGCAACCATTCCTGTCATTGTAAAGCTGACTCCGAATATTTCTGATATCACACGTCCGGCTTTAGCAGCTGTTGAAGGTGGCGGTGATGCCATTTCACTTATCAATACGATTCAAAGTATTGTGGGTGTTGACATTGATAACTTCGTCCCCTACCCTGTTGTTGACGGAAAAAGCACGAATGGCGGTTACTGCGGCCCTGCAGTGAAACCAATCGCCATGAATATGTTGAAGAGTTGCGCGCAGCATCCGGGGGTAAATATTCCTATCTCAGGAATCGGTGGTATTGAGAATTGGCGGGACGCAGTTGAATTTATTTTATTGGGCGCAACTTCTGTACAGGTTTGTACTGCTGTGATGCATTACGGTTTTGGAATCATCCGCGAAATGGTGGCAGGACTGGAACAGTACATGGATGAAAAAGGATTCAAGACACTTGATGATTTTCGAGGCAAAGCATTGAAAAATATTATGCATTGGGAAGACCTGAATCTGAAATACAAAATCGTTGCCGACATTCATGAGGAGAAATGTATCGGCTGCCAGTTGTGTTACACCGCTTGTGAGGACGGTGCACACCAAGCAATTGGTCTGAAAGAAAACGGTTCTGACCGCAAACCGTATATCATTGAGGAAAACTGTGTGGGTTGTAATTTGTGTTCATTGGTTTGCCCGGTGGAGGGATGTATCACCATGGAAAGAAAAGATGATGGTAATGAACAGTTAACCTGGAAAGAACGCACGCTAAATGGAAATATTCCAAAAACTTTCAATGATGACCTGGCCGGCGGATTGCATCATTGGGTACCTGAACCTGCTGAAGCACTTACAAAGAAAAAACCGTTACATTATAAAGCAGTGTAAAAATGTTCAATTATTCTATTTAATTCCTGTATTGCTTCCACAAAGCGATTCGGAATATCTAATTGCTGATAAACATTTG
>JBDTTM010000495.1:0-2889 GCA_039930605.1 Bacteroidota bacterium | reverse complement strand
TCCATTCGGTGTGTAGACAAGGCAATCGTAGTTCCCTTTTCTTTCATCGCCAGCAATTCGTTCTTTATTAACTCAGCATTGATCGGATCAAACCCGGTAAATGGTTCGTCAAGAATTAAAAATTTAGGTTCATGTAATACGGTAACGATAAATTGAACCTTCTGCTGCATTCCTTTGCTAAGCTCTTCAATTTTTTTCTTCCACCAGGCCTGGATTTCAAATTTCTCAAACCAGTACTTCAGTTTCTGCATGGCATCTGCACGGCTCATACCTTTCAACATAGCCAGGTAGAGCGCCTGTTCCCCCACTTCCATCTTTTTGTACAGTCCGCGCTCTTCAGGCAAATAACCCATCAGTTCGATGTGTTGTTGGTTTATCGGATTGCCCTGGAATAATACCTGCCCACTGTCTGGAGCAGTGATCTGTGTTATGATTCTGATGAGTGAAGTTTTGCCTGCACCATTTGGTCCAAGCAATCCGAATACACTTCCTTCCGGAATTTCCATACTCACGTCATCGAGGGCACGGTGAGCGGCATATTGTTTTACAACATTCTGAACGGAGATGATTGACATAGTTTCTTGTAAGGGGGTAAAAGTAGAAATCCTTCAGAGATAGAATGAGGTCTCTATGAATATTTGTGAAACCGGAAAAAGAAGATCACATTTACACAATGTACGAATATCCGGCGGTACGAAAAGCGAAAGACTTCGAATTTACGAATTGAACTAATATGCGAATGCAGGGTTGGCTGGTATTCTTTATTTTCATAGTGCTGTTTGGCTTGAATAGTTATGGCCAGACGAAAGAAATAATAGTCCACCAATACCAAAATAATTTTGAAGACTCCCTGGCCAATTTGCAATGGATGAATTCAAATACAATCACTTTGAGTAATGACACTATCAAAAGCCATTTTTCAAAGACGGATAAAACAAATTCTTACAGTTCAGGTATTGAAATAGAGGTTCCTTCTGATTTGAAAAGAAAAAATTTCAGCATTACTGTAAAGGGGTTAATTCGGGTTACAGATCTCAATGCGAATAACCAATTGGTGATTTCGATTTCCAGGAGCGATTCTGCTATTTTCTGGAAAGGCGAACATTTACCAGACACATTGGGAAAAATAAATAAATGGAATAAATTCAGCGTTTCATGCTTAATTCCCAGAAATATTCCCAAAGATTCCAACATAAAAATATTTCTCTGGAATGCTGATGGAAAATCAGAAACATGCATTGATAATCTCGACATTATTTTTAAAGAATTTGAATTTCCGTCTTCATTGCCGGAATAACTTTGCATGAAAAGAATTACCAACCTTCTTTTTCTCATTTCATTCTTCGCTTCTGCACAGGACATGAAGTTGGTTGGCGATGATTCCTCGTCGGAAATATTTAATGTGGTGTATCAAAACCCATATTTCAATTTCGAAAAAGCTGAATCATCCGGTGAATTTAAAATTTTGAATTCTTCGGGTGAGCCGATCATTTCTGCTATTCATTATTATGCGCTGCTTATCCAGGTCAGAGACCAAAAGCGCGATACAATTAAGGTAAACAAATTTTTAGAAAATAATTATTCAGAGAATCTTCTTCCGGGCAGAAAACGATTTACCTGGAAAGGACAATCCATTTTTTCAGACGTGAATATTCAATTCAACTTTTCAGAAAATTCGGATGAAATAAAAATCGATTGTGAGACAACGTATAATGATAACATTGAAGTAATCCGCGAAGCGTTCATTATTGGTTCTGCCCAAGCGGTCACGGAAGTTTACAAGCGAAACAGCACAATAGAATCCGAAGATCTGCAAAATGAATACTGGCTGGATAAAGAAGGTGTGAAATTCGGCTCACAAAAAAACACCCTTCTTGTTTATCATGTACCAGGGATTTCGTCTCTGCAATTGAATACATCGAATGACGAGCTCATTGTAAATCTTGACTTTAATAAAGACCACCCATTCCAGTATTTCCCGTTGCGCGACAGCATGATGAATGAGAAAGTAGATTTGTCGTGCAGTATTTTCAAGCCGGGAGATGTTCGAAAGAATTCCTTTTCTATACATGTTGGCAAGCCGGTTGATTTTGTTCCAAGGTTAATGCTGAATCCAAATGGTTTTCTTGCCGCCCATGTTTTTACAGAACATGCAGACTGGACAGATTTGCCGACGCACAGGGCCGTTTATTTCGGTTCAGAAGAAATTACAGATGCAAAAAAAGCGACGGGAGGATTTGTGAAAAATAAAATACCTGTCACGAAGAGCGTATTTTATTCCAACCCTGATCATGTGCTGAACAATGAATCGCGTCATAAAAGTATTTACACTACTCCTATTGCCAGCATTCAAGGAACAACAGGGTACCTGGAATTTTTACAGCAACTTCAGCAGGCAGGAAATGAGATCTGCCTTCATACGCCAGACCAGTTTACCTCCAAAAGTTCACTGGTAGAGGAAGCATGTGCTTTTATGAAAAAGAATTTCAATTCAGTTACCTGGATTGATCATGGTTATAACAACGGACCGAAAAATAACAGGGAAGCTTTTGTGTGTGATGGCTTAAATCCAAACTCCCCTTCCTATTCTAAAGACATTTGGGAAAAGTACGGACTCAAATATTTCTGGAATTCATACTATGAAGATTTTGTCACCGACGATTCAGCTTTTTTTGATTTCAACGGTTCACAGATGCATCCATACCCTGGCTTTGGTGATGCTGGTCCTTCTCCTCTCTACTGGAGAAATCCCACGCGCACCGGAAGTTTTTATTCATGGATGACTCGTGATTTACTCGAAATGCCCAACCCTGACTCCTGGATGTATCATTTCAGCACAGAACGTTTAAATGATTTTGTTACGCAGCGTGCAGTCAAATTTGAACATTG
>JBDTTM010000494.1:0-2892 GCA_039930605.1 Bacteroidota bacterium | reverse complement strand
GTGACTACATTGCACGGTCAGAATAAAGATGCGCTTGCCAAGATGCAAAAAGGAAACTGGCGATATGATGTTGTGGAAGCCGGATACAAGTGTAACATGGCTGATATCCTGGCTGCGATCGGGTTGGTGGAACTTGAACGTTATGACAATGATACGCTCATCAAAAGAAAATCGATTTATAAACAGTATAGCGATTCATTGAGTAAATTTTCCTGGGCAATTATTCCGGCAGAAGGAATTGAAAACCCACGATCAGAAACTTCGTTTCATTTATTTCCGCTACGGATCAAAGGAATCAGTGAAGCACAACGGGATGAAATCATACAAAAGATTTTCGATAAAGATGTTTCTGTAAATGTTCATTTTATTCCCGTGCCAATGATGTCATTTTACAAAGCAATGGGATATGATATCAAAAATTATCCAAACACTTTTAAACTTTATAGCAATGAAATCAGTTTACCTGTTTTTTATGATCTCACGGAAGAACAGGTTGAGCAGGTGATCAAAGCCGTAATTGATTCAGTGCAGGAAGTGATAAAATAAAGTTTCATGACGAAGATCCTCATTCGTTTTTTTGATTTTATATTTTCATTGATAGGCCTGGTTATTTTATTTCCCTTTTTTATACTTCTTTCGATTGTCATCCGTCTGGATTCGCGTGGCGGCATTTTCTTTTTGCAAAGCAGGGTAGGAAAAAACGGGAAGGATTTTCGTTTGTGGAAATTCAGAACCATGCACACTGACTCTGAAAAGCATGGGCAGATTACTATTGGCACAAATGACACCAGGATTACCAAACCCGGAAAGTTTTTAAGGAAATACAAGCTCGATGAATTGCCGCAGCTGTTGAATGTAATGAACGGTGAAATGAGTCTGGTTGGTCCGAGACCGGAAGTGAGAAAATACGTGAACCTTTATTCTCCTCAACAAAAAATGGTTTTGCAGGTAAAGCCCGGAATTACGGATTATGCATCTGTTGAATACGCAAGAGAGAATGAATTGCTGGCGAAGTCTGCCGATCCTTTGAAAACTTATGTGGAGGAGATCATGCCTGCCAAGATCCAACTCAATTTGAAGTATATTGAAAACCCATCACTTAAAAATTACTTCCGGATTATTTTGCTTACGCTCGGGAAAATATTCTGATACTTTATTCAATAGAATTCTTCGTTGCAATGCTGGGTGGACAAATTAAATTTTTAGCCACCAATCTCAAGAATTAACACGAATTATTATTTCTTTTAAGTATTTATCATTGGCGTTATTTCGCGATAAGCTTCGGTTTTTTTTTATGTTGGAATTTATCACTCAGAAAGTAAATCCGAATTTCAAATTAAACATTCTGATGTCGAAAGTTTTATAGTACTGCCCTGTATAATTATTATAAGGATAGGAATAATTACTGTAGTCATCGATAATTTGTATTTCCTGGTAACGGAAACCTAAGCTTAAATTCAGAGCCATTTTATTTGTCATGTTAAATTTAACACCTAAAGCAGGACTTAACATGATTCCGCCCTTATCGTCACGGGCAAGTGTACCACCGGTAATTTGTTTGCGTGAGTATGAATAGCCCACATCAAAGGCAAGAAAAGGCGTAACCCTTTTGTCTAACAGGTTGGCGCGAACCCCTACGAAAACAGGAACCAGTAAAACTTGTGAATATATGTTGAAGCCAACGCCGATTCCTGCACTCACGTATGGAGAAAATTTGTATCCATTAATTGTTTGTACTCCAATAGAAGGGTTATTATTTACCTCATCCGCATGTGTATCGTTCACATATGAATTAAAGCCATCGTAATAGGTGGTAGTCGTATTTTTAAAACTCCGGCCAAAAGACAATTCAGTGATATTGGTATAGCCGTTCTTCTTCATATTGTCTTTGGTGGCTGCATCACGAGAATGTCTTCCGCTATCAACAGACCGGGTTGTTTCTTCCTTTGTCATCTTTAAAACTTCATCGATTTTATAAACGAAAATATTTTTATCTTTTGTCTGGATTTTAATTGACTCATTGGGAATTTGCTCTATAATAGTTCCATGTATGATGCTTCCGTTTTTCAGGTAGACAACGTCTTCATATCCTGACTGCGCGTTTACAACACATGGGAGACTGAAGGCGAGTAGAAGTGCTATTAAGCAGTAGACAATTTGTTTCATAGTTCAGTGTTTTAATTTAGTGAATGTAATAGAATGGATTTGAGTTTAGAATACAACACCGATTCTTGTATTAAAGTAACCGAGCGTAACATCCTTCCAATAGCTTTTTTCATAATAATTTGGATATGATCCATATTCTGTCACATAAAACCTGCACTCCTGCTGGCGATAGCCAAAACTGAAAACTAATGCCGTATTTCTGCTGCAATAAGTTTTAACACCGAGTACAGGATTAAAGTACCCGCCGCCTGAATATTTCTGTGCACTTGCGATTCCATAAATTTCTGTACCAGTAAAAGAATAACCTGCGTCAACAGCGACAAATGGTGTAATTGGACCATCACTAAAATTAAGATGGACATCAGCAAAAACAGGGACGAAGGCAGGATTGAAGTACAATTGCAGTCCGATCCCAATACCGGCACTTAGGTAAGGATTAAACATATAGCCATTAATTGTTTGAATACCTATTGTTGGGAGCAATTCGTCAATATTACCAGGAAATGATTCGTTGTTATTCCCAAGGACATTACGTCCCAATGTAATTTCTGTGATGTTTTGATAGCCGCGTTTTTTTATAATGTCTTTTGTGAGCCGAGGCCTTTTCCGTTGGACAGGAACAGTTTCTTCCTTCGTAATTTTTAAAATTTCATCCATTGTGAAGACAAAAACATTCCTGTCTTTCGTCTGAAGTTTAATGGAAACATTGGGAACCTGTTCAATGAT
>JBDTTM010000493.1:0-2914 GCA_039930605.1 Bacteroidota bacterium | reverse complement strand
GTGCAAGAGAAACTTCTATCACTTTGGTGATGATCTCGTCCTGTTCTTTTTTACAGGAGAAATTAAAAATCAATATCGCAGAAACGCATAGACAGGAAGTAATTTTTTTCATGGTATTTAATTTTTGATGATGTAAAAGTAAGATTCCGGGAAACATCAAACTGCTTTGATGGAAAAAATTCATTTGGAACACTAATTCCATATCTTCCTACATTTGCTCCACATGCCCATCAAACCCACCCTCACCAGAACGGATCTCTCCATGATCGTGGTGAGCTTTGTGATCGGCATCGGAATTTTCAGAACGCCGGCCATCGTTGCACAGAAAGCAGGATCTCCTGAATTATTTTTTGCTGCCTGGATTCTCGGTGGACTGATCAGCATTTGCGGGGCATTGACGTTTGCCGAAATCGGTGCGCGGTTCCCGGTTGCAGGAGGATTCTATAAAATATTTTCTTCATGCTATCATCCTGTATTTGCATTTATGCTGAACTGGTCACTGGTCATTATCAATTCATTCAGTGCTGTGGGCGTGGCTTTGGTAGGAGCCGAATACATCACCCCGGTTGTTTTTCCTGCTGAAATGCAAACGCAGATTTATGTCCAGTTCGTTGCGTTGCTGATGATTTTGATTTTATTCGGACTCAATTTTGCGGGAATAAAAACGGGTGCACGGGCTCAGAATATTTTAAGCGGAATAAAAATCGCAATGATCCTGTTCTTTTCTTCTGCCGTTCTGTTCAGTCATCCTTCGGTTGCACCCGTCCACTCAGCAATCACTGCTTCCGGATCATTCATGACCATTCTCGGCATCAGCCTGATTTCAGTTTTCTTCACTTACGGCGGTTACCAGAATACGATGAATTTAGGTGCAGATGTGAAAGATCCACAGCGAACAATCCCGGCAAGTATTTTTACGGGGATGGGAATCGTGATGGTGCTTTACCTGCTGATCAATTTTGCTTATGTACACGTGCTCGGATTTGAAAATGTACAGCAATCAAAACTGCTGGCCGCAGAATTGGCAAGTTCATTTTTGGGAGATGTAGGATATAAAATTACTTCCGTTGCAATATTTATTTCCGTCATGGGATTCATTAATACATCACTAATGAGCAACCCGCGTATTTATTATGCAATGGCAGATGATGGCATCCTTCCGGAAATATTCAAACGCGTGAATGAAAAAACGCAGGTGCAGCAATTTGCTTTGAGTTTCTTCACTGCACTGATGATCCTCGGACTGATCTGGCTTGGTACATTTGAAAAGATCGTCAATTACGTTATGTTCATCGACAGTTTCAGCATGGTAACAGCAGCTGCAACGATTTTTATTTTCAGGAAAAGAATGAAGGACATGAACTATACCGGTTTCAAATTAAGATTATTTCCATGGATCCCATTAATCTTTATGGCCATGTTACTCTCTGTCACTTACAATGTTTTTATCTCTGATGTGAATGCAGCCATCACCGGACTTTGCATATTTGCGGCTGGTTACCCGCTTTATTACCTCTTAAAAAAAATTAGTAATTCAAGATCGGATTCCACAATTACATAATTTCGCCATTAACAAATCAACCAGTTAACCAATTACCCAATCAACTATTTTGGATTTATCGTACATACTCAACCAACTCGGAGAAGAACGCGCAGATTACTACAATGCTGTTGCTCCGCCAATCATCCAGACCAGTAATTTTGCTTTTGACTCAGTCGAATCTTTGAGAGATGCGCTAAGCGATGAGAGCAAGGTTTTTCTTTATTCACGCGGAAAAAATCCCACCATTGATATTCTGCAACAAAAACTTGCAGCATTAGATGGCGCAGAAGCAGCACTTGTATTTGCAAGCGGTGTAGCGGCTGTCACAATTCCGATAGTAGCCAATGTTAAAAGTGGTGATCATATTGTTTGTGTGGCAAAACCTTATTCCTGGACCAATAAATTATTTACCAATCTGCTGCCGCGGTTCGGAGTTACGTGCACAATGATTGATGGAAAAGCGACTGCAAATTTTGAAAAAGCGATTCAGCCGAATACAAGACTTATTTTTCTTGAGTCACCGAATACTTTTACCTATGAGTTGCAGGATCTGAAAGCCATAGCAAATCTGGCGAAATCAAAAAATATTCTCACGATGATTGACAATAGCTATTGTACACCTTTGTCGCAGAAGCCAATCGAAATGGGAATTGATTTGAGTATGCAAACGATGACTAAGTACATTGGCGGTCACAGCGATGCCGTTGGTGGTGTAATAAGTGGCTCAAAAGAAATACTGAATAAAATATTTGTTGCTGATTACCTGAATATCGGGGCATCTGTTTCTCCTTTTAATGCATTCCTTTTCCTGAGAGGATTACGTACAATTGAACTGCGTGTAGAAAGAAGTTGTGCCAGTGCTGCAACGCTCGTTGGGCATTTTGAGAATCACCCAAAGGTTTTAAAAATGTATTATCCTTTTTCAAAATCTTTTCCGCAACGTGAATTGGCGATGAAACAAATGAAACTCGGTGGCGGAATGTTTACGATGGCATTGGATGTTCAACAGGCGGCACAAATTGAAACGTTTTGCAATTCGCTGAATAGATTTTTGATGGCTGTCTCCTGGGGCGGACATGAGTCGCTTGCCTTCCCGGTTTGCGCAACTATTCCAAAAGAAAATTTTGATCATTCAAATATCGAACACAAACTCGTTCGTTTTTATATTGGGTTGGAAGATCCGGGAGTTTTGGTGGAAGATATAGAAAAGGCATTAAAAAATTTAACCGGATAGGATGGACTGTGGAGTGCTTAAAAAAATTTAAACACATAGGCCACAGAGTAAAAGGAAAAATTGAAACTCTATGTGCCTATGTGCACAATTAGGACGGGCTAACGCATGCTTAAAAAAAATTTAACCACATAGGTCAC
>JBDTTM010000492.1:0-2938 GCA_039930605.1 Bacteroidota bacterium | reverse complement strand
TCATTAGTTTTAGCGTGAGCGATATAGCCATAGAGCCGAAGGCCGCCCATAAAAATATGTCTGACGAAATTTTGGCAGTTTCATTTTCTATAGCCTTTGCTATTTTTCCTTCTTTGTGTTGTTGGTTTTTAAACGGTTGCATAAATAGTGTTTTTAATAAGTGAATTAAAATGAGTAACCATTTGTGAAGACAATTGTTCAGGATGTGACCATAATTTTATCTTCAAGGACAGCCGTATCATTATTAGCTGCCGCCATGCCATACATGTGCAAAAAAATAATAACAAAATAATTCGCTACATTTCAAATTAATTGCGAGGATCGTTATATTGTGCTACGGCTTTACTAACCCCTTTGCACATTACCCGAAGATATCTCTGATCCAGAATCCCTTTGATTTAATTTATTTACTAATAAAATTGTTTTATTAAATAATATATTATGAAGAGATTTTTTACGCTCAAATTAGGGATGTCGTTCTTGGTTTCATTACTTGTTTGCGAAGCAATTTTTGGACAATCTATTTTTTCAAATCTAATTACCGATCCAAATCCAAGTGCGAATAATCCTTTTATTACGAGTCAATCATATGTTCCAGGTATTAGCGTATCTGGCATTGGCAGAGGCATCGGAGTCTTGGCAGATCCAGCAGTGGATAGATATAGTGCGGCGCAGTGGAACACCGTTGCTTTAAACGGGACTTCTTATTTTGAGCTTACACTTACACCTAATGCAGGGTTTCAAATCAATTTCACAAGCATTGTTTATCATGGTCAATCATCATCACCAGATGGTCCTACAGCATTTGCTTTCAGATCTTCCCTTTCAGCTTTTTCTACAGATATTGGATCACCTTCAGCATCCGGGACATCTATTGACTTAACAAGCAGCACTTATCAAGGAATTTCCTCTTCAATCACTTTCAGGTTTTACGCATGGAGCGCTATCACAAGTACTGGTACATTTAGCATAGACGATTTCATCTTCAATGGAGCGGTAACTCCTATATCTAAGTTTTACCGTTCTATCTCCTCCGGTAATTGGAACAATCCTGCTGTATGGCAGTCATCGCTTGATAGTTCCTCTTGGGGCCCGGCTACATTTCCTCCGGCAGCAAGCGACAAACATATAACCGTGCAAGCGACTGATGTGGTAACTGTTTCTTCTTCAATTTCACTGGACGAAACTACTATTAATGGAACGCTACAGGTCGTTACAAATGGAATATTAAATGTCAATGATGGAATAAATGATGATATTACCATAAGCAACAACGGGACGTTACAAATCTTTAGTGGAAATCCTTATAACACTACAATAATCTCTGCCACATCTTCCGTAATCAATATTGCCACCGGGGGTAAAATTCAAATTGGTGACGGCGTCATCAACATCGGTGCAGGCTATGAAGGATTGGCTACCTCAACAGTTAATATTTGGAATGATAAGTCAATTTTTGAATGGAGTAGCCCTGTGAATTTACCATTTGGTAATAGTATGGCAAATAGTATATTTTTCCCAAATGCGGCATCGACAGTGATACCTACGCTAAGAATCAGTGCTGTAACCAGCCCCGTTGGGGGAAGTGTTGATGTAATTGTAAGAGGATTATTAGAAGTCGGAACTAACTTCTCATTCGGAAGTGGTGGAAACAAAACGATTAGAGATGGATTTTCGGGAAATAGCACTCTTTCGATTCCCGCATCGGTCGGCACAATTTCGATCGATGGTGCAGCTCCCATTCTGGGAGGTACAAATTTGATAATAGCAACTGATAAGAATATCAATATTCCGAATGGCATAACAGTCCCCACAGATTCTGTCGTGAAGGTATCTCCATTAGCGTTGACCCCACCTCGATTTACAAAAGGTATGAATGTCAATTTCACAGTAAACGGAACAATCGACTTCACAACAGTCACAGTTACCAATGTATCAGGAAGTGTAATTATCAATGGTTATATAAAAACAGCACATCTTGGCGGACTTGAAGGAGGAACGATTTCAAGTAGCAGCAATACGCAAGTTAACACAGGCAGCACGATCGAATATAATGCCACTGCCGGTACGCAAACCATCACTGGCAGTGGCGTATTGGAAGGATTATCCCAGTACTATAATCTTATTTTATCAGGCGGCGGTACTAAACTTCCGGGCAATGCGATTAATGTCAGCTCATCCGGTTCAGTAAAAGTTACAGGTACGACAACCATTGTTGATGCCAGTAGTAATAATGTTGGTTTGACATCGAACAACAACACTTCATTTACCATGGATGATGGCAGATTAATACTTGGCACAACAAGTTTTGCTCAACCGTTAATGGATGGAATATATAATATTACTGGGGGTGTAATAGAATTCACCAATTCGCTTAGCGGAACTCAAACTATCCGTAGCAATAAAACCTATTATGCCATTGAGGTAACGGGAACAAATGTGGGAAACTCATCCGGCAATATTACACTTGCTTCGGGAGGTTCGTTTACGGTAAAAGGTGCAGGCATATTTATGATAAATTCTGATGCGATTGTTGGGCCAACCGGTACGCAGACAGTTACTGTTGAGAATGGTGGAACATTTTTATGCGGCAATAACCAGGGGTTTAATGGCTTTACATCAACACTTACGAATTATTCTTCTATTCATTCAAATATTGAAAACATTGTTCTTGCGTCAGGTAGCACAGTAAAATACACACGCAGTGGCGATCAGCCGATAACCAATAGCAATGGTCTTAATTATAGCAATCTTAATCTTTCCGGCTCCGGTAATAAGACAGCCCCTCCGGGTGTACTGACTGTAAATGGCAACCTCGTAAAAACTGGCACATCTGTATTTCTTCACAACAATGGAACAGTTTCACTAAACGGAAACTCTAATCAAAATTTTGCAGGTCTTACTTACAACAATCTACTGCTGTCAAATAGCACGAAAA
>JBDTTM010000491.1:0-2943 GCA_039930605.1 Bacteroidota bacterium | reverse complement strand
GCCGTCTGTAATTTGTTTTTTGTCTATTGTCTATTGTCTACTGTCTATTGTCTTCTTCTTCTTCTTAATACTCGATCACCTGTTGTTCCATCACCTCCGGCATCTTCCTGTATTCATATTGCTGGGTTCTCAATTGCGGAATAAATCCTGCTTCAATGATCGCCTGCTGAATTCCTTCTGACGTAAACCGGTGTGGCGCCCCGGCAGCACTTACCACATTTTCTTCGATCATTATTGAACCGAAATCGTTCGCACCTGCATGCAGACAAAGTTGCGCAATTTCTTTGCCAACAGTCAGCCAGGACGCCTGGATGTTATTGATATTCGGCAGCATAATCCTGCTGATTGCTATCATGCGAATATACTCTTCTCCCGTCACTTTATTATGAACGCCTTTAATCCTGGCAAGCATGGTGTCCACATCCTGGAATGTCCAGGGAATAAATGCAATGAATCCCTTCGCTTCGGAAGGTTTTTCATTCTGTACCTCGCGAAGCCATACCAAATGCTCAAACCGTTCTTCCAGCGTTTCCACATGCCCGAACATCATCGTTGCCGAAGTTGTCAGTTTCAATTGATGTGCAGCACGCATCACTTCAAGCCATTCCCGGCCACTGCATTTTCCTTTGGAAATTAACCGGCGCACGCGGTCACTTAAAATCTCTGCTCCCGCACCGGGTAATGAGTCAAGTCCTGCGTCCATCAAAGCTTTCAGAACTTCTGTATGTGTTGATCCTTCAAGTTTTGTGATATGCGCGATTTCCGGCGGGCCAAGAGAATGCAACTTCAGGTTCGGATACAATCCTTTCAATTCCCTGAACAGGTTGGTATAAAAACTCAATCCAAGGTCAGGATGATGTCCCCCCTGCAACAACAATTGTTCTCCTCCAAAACGGAACGTTTCTTCGATCTTTTGCTTATATTGTTCGATGGTGGTGATGTAAGATTCAGCATGCCCCGGGATGCGGTAGAAATTACAGAACTTGCAATTTGCTATGCAAACATTGGTCGTATTCACATTGCGGTCGATAATCCAGGTTACCTTATTGTCAGGATGCCGTTCCTTGCGCATCTCATTGGCAACCTGCATCAGCTCTGCCGTTGGAGCATGAGAAAAAAGGTATTGCCCTTCTGTTGCAGTCAGAAACTCAGAATTAAGGGCCCGTTCGAAGAGATTTTCAGCATTCATAAAAGCGTTACGCGAGTTTGAACACGTAACAAAGTTGAAATTGATTTGTTCGCTGTCACTAATTTTTGGTTAATTTCAGCCCTTCGTTTTTCTTTGGAAGGAAAACAAAAGTAGAAAAGTTATTCGCCTTCCTGACAGCAGGCAACTTATTTTTCTATTCGGGGGGAATCGGGGGTCACTATTAAATCATTTCCTTATGGCAATGCTTCCCAAACTTGCTTCAACTTCAGCCGTCAACAAAAATGATTCGGCAATTTTCTTAGTTAAAGAAGGCAAACAAGTCCCTTCAGCGCATTTTACTGATGAAGAGAGAAAGTACATCAGCGCACAGTTAAATGATAAGAAGAATTTTGTGACGATCAACCAATACAAACGGGTCTGCATTGTCTATAAACCAGAAGATAAGAAGGATCCATTCCTCGTTCTCGAAGCTTGCCGTAAAAATGGGGAAACTGCTGCCGCCGCACTCAACAGGCAAAAGAAAACGACTGTCACCATCATTGATGAAACCGGCACAAAAGCTGTTGCGCTGGCATTTGCCGAAGGCATGATGCTCGGGAATTACCAGTTTATTAAATATAAGAACAACGGCAATAAGGAAAAAAATACGCTCACTGAAATTCATATCAAAAGTGCTTTTGCGGATGATGATGCACTCAAAAACACGACAGCAATGTGTGACGGTGTTTACCATGCACGTGACCTTGTAAATGAACCGCAGAATGCACAAACTGCTACCCAGCTTGCATCAGCATTTGTGAAAATGGGTCGTGAAGCGGGTTTTAAAACAGAAGTCTTTAATAAGGCCCGGATAAAAGCATTGAAGATGGGAGGCCTCCTGGCAGTCAACCTTGGAAGTGTGGAGCCGCCAACATTTACGGTGATGGAGTGGAAGCCCCGCAATCCGAAAAATAAGAAACCGATTGTGCTGGTAGGTAAAGGTGTTGTATATGATACAGGCGGTTTGAGTTTGAAACCAACTCCCAACAGCATGGATTATATGAAATGCGACATGGGCGGTGCAGCGGCAGTGGGATGTGCGATGTATGCTATTGCAAAAGCAAAATTGCCGGTGCATGTAATTGCATTGGTTCCTTCTACAGACAACAGGCCATCAGGGAATGCGTATGCACCTGGAGATGTGATTACGATGATGAGTGGAAATACCGTTGAAGTTCTCAATACCGATGCAGAAGGCAGGATGATTCTTGCTGATGCCCTTCATTATGCGAAAAGATACAAGCCCGAACTGGTGATGGATTTTGCAACGTTGACAGGTGCGGCTTCTGCAGCAGTCGGCCCATTCGGAATGGTATGCATGGGCACTGCCGATGAAAAGACCAAAAATAAAATGAAGGTTGCTGGGAATAATGTTTACGAGCGCCTGGCGGAATTTCCATTTTGGGATGAATACGATGACCTTATCAAAAGTGATGTCGCTGAAATGAAAAATATCGGTGGACCGGTTGCCGGTGCCATCACAGCAGGAAAATTTTTACAGCGATACATCGATTATCCCTGGATGCATTTCGATATTGCCGGACCTGCATTCCTGCATACATCGTCTTCCTATAGAGGCAAAGGTGGAACGGGATATGGAGTGAGGTTCCTGTTTAATTATTTGCAGAATATCTGAAGAAGAAATATCGGAATGCAAAATCTGAAATTCGAAATACCAGCCTTCTGGACAGAGCGGGCGTTGAGAGATAAATTTTTAGTTGGAAATTGATTCTTGAATAATATTCTTATCACTG
>JBDTTM010000490.1:0-2956 GCA_039930605.1 Bacteroidota bacterium | reverse complement strand
CAATAATGCAATTGAATTTAAGTTACAACCTTCAACAGGCAATTATTTCTTAGACATTCAAAAGACATCTGGAAGTATTGCAGGATTCAAATTGCTACTGAGTTATCCTGAACAATTAGGTGGATGCGTAGCTATTTGCCCAAACCTGGTAGGTAATGGAGGTTTCGATGCGTATTCCGGTTACTGTGTATCAAATAGTAATAGCAATATATGTCCAGACCCATTTAATAATGGATGTATTTGCGGATGGGGTGCTTCACATGGAACCCCTTCCTTCAATCCTCCCAACAACTTTGCAGTGTTGGGTGCAAAGGAATTTTCGAATACAGATTATGGTGAGGGTATCTTCCAGCGGTTTCAAACACCCGTTATATCAGGAAGAAATTATCTTTTAAATTTTGATTACCAGAACGTCGGCGGAGTGAATGGTTATAATTATGATTTACATGCTCAGTTGACAAACTCAAATTTTAATGCGTCAGGATGTTTTGAAATAATCCCGGGCTCGGGATGGGATATTCCAAATACGCCGCTCCCGGCTACGCCAACTTATACACATGTAATGAGATGCTTTACTTCGAATGCGGATTATGCAGCAATCAGGTTTTATCCTGAAGCACATAGTAACAACACGGAATGGACAATGGTAGATGGCGTCTCACTGGAAGTGTTGGATGAACCACTTTTAAACCAGCAGATTTATTGTGGAGAGAGGGCGAATATTTGTATTCAATGTCCAAGTACAACTCCTGCTGTACATTACCTCTGGAGTACCGGCGAAACGACCACTTGTATTTCCGTTTCTCCGCTGGCAACTACTTTATATACGTTGACCGTATCTGTTGTTGAAAACGGAATTACTATTTGCTCTTTTAACCAAAACGCGACCGTCGTTGTGAATCCTCCAGGCCCTCCGGCAATGTTTGCAGGGAACAGTTTCCTTTGCAATGGAAGTTCCAGTGAAACTTATTGCTTCTACAGTCCGGGCGCAACAGGTTATTCTTATAATATAAATCCACCCAATAACAATGTTCCAATCGGAAATTGCCTGACAGTAAACTGGAATAATATTCCGGCTGCATGCGCAACAATTGAAGTTACTGCACATGCTGCCAATTGCTCCACCACAGCCAGTTTCCAGGTTTGCGCTCCTTGCCAGGGACATCCTTCGCTGCTGACTTTTTGCAATCAAACAGCTTCCGGAATAATCAACAATCCATTGTATGCGCCTTATATCAGTGGCGGAAATGTTTTTACAGTTCCATCCGGTCAATGGGCTTCAATACATGGAACACTGACAATTGATGTTCCTTTTATTTTTAATAATTCTGATGTCCGTCTCGGTGATGATGCAAAGATTGTCGTAAATAATTTCCAGGTATTTGAAATTATCAACCAAAGTCACCTGCACAGCTGTGATGGCATCAACATGTGGGATGGAATTTATACCGAAGACCCTTCTGCCTTCATTTATATTCATGATGGGGGCAATTTAATTGAAGATGCGAAGAATGCAATCGTCTCTAATAATGGCGGGCATTTTGAAATCAATTCAACAACATTCAACAACAATTATATTGGGATTCACATCGCCGCTTACAGTGGAATACACCCGGGACGAGTCTGGGGATGCACATTCAAAGGAACGGGCAGCCTATTGCGGCCATATGATAACTATTGTTCATTGAATTATCCGGAGTGGGGAATTTATATAGATCATGTAAATCACATTCAGATCGGCGAGCCGGTATTTTACAATACCTACGGAAGAAATATATTTCAGTTTTTGCTCTGTGGGATTTCTTCTAATGCTTCCGGTTTAGATGTTTTTACATCAGAATTTCGAAACATACTTCTTCCTGCAGTGAATTGTGGAGCGACACAAGGCTGTGGAATTTTTGCAAGAGGTCTCCTTCCTGGTGGCAGTAAAATCAATATCGGCAACGCTTCAACTTCGGAAAAATGTTTGTTCGATCATTGTGAAACAGGCATTCGGGAAAGGTTGTACTGCTACGGTGATATCATATCCAATACCTTCACACATTGTGTATCAGGAATTGTAAACCTGAATTGCAGCGATTTCCATAACCTCGTGAAAGGAAATAGTTTCGAAGATTTTAAAAGAGGAATTTATTTTCTGAATGCCATCAATCAGCTGCAATATGGCCTGGAGATTTATGAGAACACTTTTAATACAGCAATGACTGCTTTCAATCCTGCTACTTATGGCAGCACGGCAATTAAAGTAGTCAATTCCGTTTCTGCAAGCACGAATCTCTGGGTGCTCGGCAATGTCATTAACTACTCACAGGTTGGTATCTTCGTTAGAAATGTATGGGAGCCCTGCCAGATCCGAAGCAACACTATCAACTTTGATATTTTGCCACAAGACGCAATGGCAATCGGCAGGCACCATGGTATCGATTGTGAAAACGACAACGGACTTGAAATTAATTCAAATTATATTCGTTGGAGAAATCAACCCAATGGACCCGTTGGATTTAAAAATTTTATGAATGGAATTTCTGTCAATTTCGGAACCAATGGCAATGCAATTTCCGGCGGAATTTTTGAAAATATAATTGGGCCTTACCCGGCAGTGAATACCGGCTCTAACTATGGAATGGGAAGCGGTATTAATATTTCAAATGATTGTTCCGGACTTAGTCTTTATTGTAACAAAATGAATCGCTGTGAACAGGGCGTCACATTTAATGCTGCAAAGCTTGGTCCGCAAGGCTTCCTTGACCACCAACAGGATTGGTTTTCGAATGGAAATACTTTCGCTTTTACACCAGGGCAGGGAGGAATATATAAGATTGGTGGAATAGTAATTCAGGCGGTGGATTGGCCTTACATATATGGTTTACAGGATCCAAATCCATATCAGCCTTTAACAATATTACCGCATCCGACAAGTTATACAATAGCACATTGCACAATACCTTCTCCTGCA
>JBDTTM010000489.1:0-2969 GCA_039930605.1 Bacteroidota bacterium | reverse complement strand
GTCTCATGGTTCTGGCGATGCCTGGTTGTTGAAAATTGATAGCCTTTGGAATATACAATGGCAGAGGCGTTACGGAGGCACGCAAAACGAAGGCTTTTCCAATTCATTCGAACTGGGTAATGGTAACTTATTGCTTGCCGGAGGATCAACATCAAATGATGGCGATGTAAACAGTCATATTGGTTTGGGATCAGGTGATTACGATTATTGGGTTATTGAAACAGATAGTGTGGGTAATTTGATATGGGAAAAATCATATGGCGGCATTAGGGATGACAATCCATGGAAATCAATCCAGTTGCATGATGGCACTTACCTCTTGTCAGGTTACACATATTCACATGAAGTGGATGTTGTTGGTGAGCATGATACAGTAATTGGTTTTTCAGACATCTGGCTCATTAATATAGATAGCGCTGGTAATTTACTTTGGCAAAAATGCCTTGGCGGCACTAGTGATGATTTAGGACCAGTTGCCTTTGAAGATTGGGATCATGGTATCGTGGTTGTAGGATCGACCTCTTCGCAAGACGGGGATGTTTCAGGCATCCATTGTTACATGGGGTTTTGCAATGATGCCTGGATCGTAAAATTAGACAGCGCTGGTAATTTGCTTTGGCAAAAATGCCTGGGCGGTTCGGATGGAGAAAGTTTTAGATACGCTGTGCCTTTAAGCAACGGAGAATACATTGCAGCAGGTTCAACATTTTCTTCAGATGGTGATGTAAGTGGTGGTGGGTATCATGGAATAGCAAATGGAGATGCCTGGGTGGTAAAATTATCAGTTAATTCAACCGGACTTCAGAATTCGCCAAATCTGGTCACTGATTTTTCTGTTCATTTAAATTCCGCTCTCCGTACTCTATATATAACCTTCTACTCCAACGACAACGAGCGCACACAACTACAATTACTTGATATAACTGGCCGTGCCTTGCTGGAACAACCACTTACTGTAACAGCGGGCTTTAATAAACAAAAGGCAAATACTGGAGAGCTAAGCGCGGGAGTTTATATGGTTAGGTTAATAACAGCGGGAGGTAGCGTGGTGAAGAAAGTTCAATGTATAAAGTAGGTGAACGTGGCTGCTTTTTTGACAAGTGATAATTATAGTTTTCTGAATTGATTTGTGTACCGAACTAAACCGGAAGCTGGCTCTGCTGAGACCAACCTGGGTGAACTTGTGAATAAAACCTATGAACATGGCAGGCGTGCTGATGGAATTATTAAAAAATTGCAGGCCCACATTATTTCCGGTACAGCGCATGAGTTTTTTGATGGTGGTAAGTCAGGTGAAATAAAAGTATAATAAAAAGTAAAAATGGAAACAGCATTTGACCCGCAAGGCTCCAAAAATAATTTCATGAAAGTTGCAGAGAGCAACCATTTGGTTCGATTCCCTGATTGTGACCCGTTCAATCACCTGAACAATTCCCGGTACATCGATTATTTCATCAATGCGAGGGAAGATCATTTGGCGCAGTTTTTCAATTTTGAAATCTACAAACATGCAGCTCAGACAGGAAAAAGCTGGGTGGTAGCCCAAAATCAAATTGCCTATTTGGCGCCGGCATTGTTGATGGAAAAAATTGTTATTCAATCAACCATACTGGAATTAAATGAAGCAGATCTCACTGTGGAGATGAGAATGTGGGACGCGCAAAAATCACGACTGAAATCTCTGCTCTGGATTAAATTCGTGCCCGTAGATTTAAGAGACGGAAAAAGAATAACGCATGACAACGACATCCTCGATGAATTTTCAAAATATGTAAATCCTTTGTCGACATCAGTTTCTTTTGAACAGCGTCTGAATGATATCAGGAAGAAGAAACATGATGAGATATGAATTATTTTCCCAAAGAAAAAGAATAAATGTTGTCCGCTATTGACACACCCCCAAACCCCCTCTCACAACAGCCCAAGCCAGCACCTTAGAGGGGGCTTCAACAGCCCTACTATGTGTAAGGCTGCTAATTCCCCCCTCTCGAGAGGGGTTAGGGGGTGTGTATCTACTTCCTTTCACACAATTTCATAAAACACAATCACAACATGAAAAAAGTACTACTGTCTTTAACTTTACTTTTGATCAGCTCAACCATTTGGGCTCAATCTGATTCTACATACACTTCAACTGAAGTCTCCAACACCGTCTATGCTATTGATTTTCCCGGTGCAAAGAAAAAAATTCTGGATTTTATCCGGGCCAACAATATCAAGGTTGAAGACCAGCGCGAGAACAGGGCAGACATGAAAGTTAAATTTGTTGTCGGATATGATGCTTATATATCGTTTGATTCGTTGGTGAGTACAATTGGTTACTCCACCTCCAGGACGGTAAATACAGTCTCAAATTACAACAAGGTTACAGAGATTAACCTGGAACTTGCTTACCTGCGCCAGTCGAGGGATTCATACTCAACATTGATGAATAAAGTGGATGAAAAAGCAGAAAACTACCTCGCCCTTTGGAATGAAAAGAAGCAGATCGAAGAAAAAATATTTGATAAAGAAAGAGAACTGATTGCATTCAGTCAGAGGGAAAATGCCTACGACATTTCTCTCGATTTATATGATGAAACAACTACTCCAGAAAATACCGGTGTTGCATTTGTGAATATGCCCGGGTTCGAATTTTCCTATTTGCAGATTGAAACTCCCAAGCCCGGTTTTTCTGCCAAAACCTACCAGGGTTATTTCCTGAAGTACCTTTTTACGAGGGGAAAAAGTTATGCTTCTCTTGGAGTCTATAAGAATAATGAAATTAACAAAGCCGATACAACTGTTTTTAATGAGTTGTTTGTCTTGGGCTTCGGGCAGGATTTTTACTCGCGTCATTTAGGCCGTGGATCAAGAAAATTTTTGAATTTGTATTCCGGTTATTCCATCGGTGGCATCCTGGCTACGGGAGAGAAAAGCAAAGCAAGCATGTTCTGTATTGCGCCTTCAATCGGTATTGAGCTTTTCAA
>JBDTTM010000488.1:0-2990 GCA_039930605.1 Bacteroidota bacterium | reverse complement strand
AATCTTTATAAAGCGGCCAAACAGGAAATAGCAATGCTTACTGGCCAAGAGAAGCATATATAAGGAATTGGAGCGCCAACTAAATGATAAAAAAGCAGGAATTGGCCCTGAAAAAGCTATCGATATTCTAAAAACAATTTATTCCCTAACGATTACAACTCCATATTCAAACTTAAAACACACTCGACTAATCATCAAAAATGATGAGCAGAGTGAATTTTTAAAAACCTTCAATTTACATTAGGTGTCCCAGTGCGGAAGTCAGGAGGGGTGTGTATCCCCGACTCCAAGTTAGATTCACTACTCAAACGCATTAATCCCCGTCACATCCATTCCTGTAATCAACAAGTGAATGTCGTGTGTACCTTCGTAAGTGATCACACTTTCCAGGTTCATCATATGGCGCATGATCGGGTATTCGCCTGTGATGCCCATGCCTCCATGAATCTGGCGCGCTTCACGTGCAATCTGCAAAGCCATATTCACGTTGTTGCGTTTTGCCATGCTGATCTGCCCAGGCGTTGCACGGTGTTCGTTTTTCAAAACGCCCAATCTCCAGGTTAGCAGTTGTGCCTTGGTGATTTCCGTAATCATCTCAGCAAGTTTTTTCTGTTGCAACTGGAATCCTCCAATCGGTCTGCCAAACTGAATTCTTTCCTTGGAATAGCGCAATGCAGAATCATAACAATCCATGGCAGCCCCAATCGCACCCCAACTGATTCCATAACGTGCAGAGTTGAGGCATCCCAGCGGGCCTTTCAATCCCTTCACATTTGGTAAAATATTTTCTTTCGGAATTTTTACATTGTCAAAAACAAGTTCGCCGGTAGCACTTGCGCGTAACGACCATTTACCATGCGTTTCAGGAGTAGAAAAACCTTGCATCCCCCTCTCTACAATCATTCCCCTGATTATTCCTTCTTCATCCTTAGCCCAAACCACTGCTATCTGCGCGAATGGTGCATTGCTGATCCACATTTTGGCGCCATTCAGAAGAAAATGATCGCCTTTGTCCTTGATGTTACTCACCATTCCGTTCGGGTTTGAACCGTGATCCGGTTCTGTGAGACCGAAACATCCCATCCACTCCCCGCTTGCCAGCTTTGGTAAATATTTTTTGCGCTGCTCTTCACTTCCATAAGTAAAGATCGGGTACATCACCAGGGAACTTTGCACTGATGCTGTTGAACGCAGACCACTGTCACCCCGCTCTAATTCCTGCATGATCAATCCATAAGCGATCTGGTCTAATCCTCCTCCTCCATATTCCTGTGGAATATATGGACCGAAAGCACCAATCTCCGCCAATCCCTTGATCCATTGTTTCGGAAATTCAGCTTTCTGACAGGCTTCTTCAACAATTGGTGATACTTCCTTCTTTACCCATTCCCGAACGCTGTTGCGAATCAGTTTATGCTCCTCAGTGAGCAATTCATCCATTAAATAATAATCGTGTCCCTGGAAACGGTCGGTAGGCATGTTAAGTTAGAAGTTAGAAGTTAAAAGTTAGAAGTTAAAAGCCTTGCTCTGCTGAAGCTTCGCGAAGGCGAGTTAGAAGTTAGAAGTTGCTGGTTTTCGGTCGGCAAAAGTAGAAAAATATCGCCGGCAAGGCCGGAATTTTGAAACTCAAATATCGAATTTCGAATTTTACCCCTTTATTTGTTGGATGTTCAAAGACAGGAATTTCCTCGGCTCAATATTATTCGTCGGACTGGGAATTTTTTTTTCTGCTTTTTATTTCCAATCGCCCATTCACGATTTTGGAAATTATTATTTTGGAAGCAAGTTTGCATTGCAGGGTATAAACATCCATGACATTTACGAACCTTATAAATTCAACTTGCTGATAAGGGAATTGCCGGATCTCCGCGGTCAGCAGTTTCTGGAAAATTATGCTGTCGTTCCGCCTTTCACTTTATTATGCTATATCCCTTTCTCATTTATTGATATTTACACGGCAAAGCTTTTCTTCAATCTCTTTTCTGTCCTGGTCTTTTGCTTTTTCCTGTTCAGGTTGCTGCGGCACCTGGAAATCAATTCACGATTGGTTTTCCTGTTGCCACTTTTGCTGATCGTTCCATTCAGAAATAACATTCTTTTTGGCCAGACTTACTTACTGCTGACGGGGCTATTAATGGCAGGTTTTATCTTCGAACAGAAAAAGAAAAATATTATAGCTGCATTATTTTATGCCATTCCCATTGCGCTCAAAATTTCTCCGGCAATTCTGCTCTTCTATCTCCTGGCAAGAAAAAATTTTAAGGTGTTTTTCCTTGTCATCCTTTTTACCTCCCTGTTCTTTCTCTCCGCAATATATTTTACCGGCTGGAACTTCATGCAGCAATATATTTTCGATTTTATTCCGCGGATGTCTGAGAATGAAATCAATAATCCTTATGCGACTACTTATCAATCCATTACAGTTCTGTTGAGGAATTTATTTATTCCGGATCTGCTACTCAATCCTGCAGCGCTGTTCAATTCTGTTTTTGCATTTAAAATCTTCAGTGGACTACTCACAGGAATTTTATTTTTCTTTTTCGCCCGGCAACTGCTGAAATCCAAAGATAATTTTGCTGCTTTCTCTTTCACGCTCCTAAGCGGATGCTTACTCACGGCCTATACTTCAAGCTATAGTTTGATTTTTCTGCTTCCCTTTTGTATCACAGCCATCAAGAATACACGCGGCTCCTTCACTTTTAGCTTTGCGTCCAGTAGGCTATCGGGATTGCGCGAAATGATTTCGTCCCCTGCCGCATACCTCCTCTTAATTTTTCTCATCTGTACCATTCCAGTAAATGCTTTTCAATCCCTACCATTATTGCTTCGCTTTCCAAGACTCTACTTACTCCTCATATTATTTTTCACCTTTTGTTATGAGAATCAACTATTCAAAATAAACTGGAAATGGTTCTCATTATGTTTGTTGATGTTTATTTCCACTTCAATATTGTTCTCAAAACACCGGGATAAAAGTCAATACTTTCTCG
>JBDTTM010000487.1:0-3017 GCA_039930605.1 Bacteroidota bacterium | reverse complement strand
AGGAGATTGCAATTGAATTTTCTAAATAAATCAGACTCACTTAACAAGTCCATTAACTCTATCAGTAGACATTTCCCCAATGGCCATTGATCTAATGACCTAATGACAGCTGCTTACTTCGTCACTATTACTTTTTGCGTAACAGTCTTACCATTAATGGTTACACTTAAAAAATAGTTGCCGTTCCCTAAGTTCGAAACATCAAATGCCTGGGAATAAGATCCTGCATGTTGTTGTTCGCTCTGCTGTTCAAAATACTTTTTCCCTTTCATGTCAAAAAGAAAATAACTTACAGTTGAATTTGCATTCAGGGTATAATCTATGTGGACTTCACTGTTTGCAATCGTAGGATATACTGCTCCTAATGCCGCATTGGCGACTGCAAAATGATTGTCAATGCCAACACCAGCCAGCGTAACAATCGGCGCAAAAAATAAATCCAAATCCAGTGAAGGATACAGTTCACCCATTCTCACCCAGACGCCGCCAAAATCAGCACTCGCTTTCTGCCGGATTCTTTTTTCCATCAAACCGTTTCCGAGCCCTGAACTTAAAAAGCCAAGTGTGTCATCATTTCCTGCATAAGCAATAGAAGCAAAGAATGAAGAAGTGATAGCAACAGGAGATGAAAGTACCAGGTCAGTAAAAGTCGGTGCGGATAATGATGTATCCACATCCTGCATACTCATGGTTCCTGAGCCCAGCAAGGTAGTTGGCATGCTGTCAGGTCCTGCCGCATAGATTTTTCCGGTGATACTATCCGGGTTCCCTGTTATTTGTTTTGCTCCTGCCCAGAATAAAATATCAGTCACATCTGCATTACCAATTCCGTCAAACCCGATTCCGGATTCATCAGTAACAGGGAAAAACATTCCGCTGGTTGTGTCAAAGAAATAACTTGTTCCGAAGATATATCCACCGTCCTGGCCTTGGTAAAATGAACCGCTGGTTGCACGCAGGATATAAACATCAACAGTATCAACTATAGAAGTTGTTTCATTTTGGCCGCCATTCCTCGCTGCATAATTTGGTTGCCTGCTGCTCAGTTTAACAGGAAGTGTCTGCGCAGACAATGCAATTCCTGCTGTAACGAAAATGGTTGAAAGTAAGATTGATTTCATAAGATAAATTATTTTTATAAAGGCGCAAAAATAAAAAATAAATGTTCAGTTATTCCATATTAATAAAAAAAGCGTAGCGTCACAGCGAACTATCAACGCTGATTGAATCGCATAAATTTAACATCTTCTTTCTGATCCCATAAAGGGAAACAATTTTATTCATCTTCTTACATTCTTTATTGAAACCCATTCTCCCGGTTTCAACGGCTTTTTTTTCGCCATTTTCTGATTTGTAAGAAGCGGCGCCATTTCAGCAGCGCTTAGCATAGTGATTTGGTAACTTGGATGATCCACATGTTACGCACTATGAATAAGTCAGTTAGATTATTTTTCATTGCTGTCTTTATACTCTATGGACAATCAGCAAATTCACAGGAAGTGATCAAACCCTTGAGTGAATTGGTCCAGGGAACAGCCGGCTGGGAACGGGTTACATTCATTGCTTCGCACGCAAGAAATAAAGTTCAGATCCTTGAAAAAGATTCTGCCCGTTCTTCAAATGCATTGATGGAATCCCAGCTCAGCACGAATACTCTGTTGGGCTCCATCATTTATTCCTGTGGAGGAATACTCATTGATGAAGGGTGGATTCGCATACTCGGTTCCGGTAACAGTCAACTTACCCGTAGTGTTCCCGAATGGAACAAAGGAAAATTAGCCGCGACCCGTAACGACGAATCATTTTATTTGCTCGTAGCAGATGACGTCCTCGGTGGACTCTTTGCAATTAAAGCAGGTAGTGCAGAAGAGCTCGAAACCATAGGACAGGTATTTTATTACGGACCCAACAGTTTAACCTGGCAGCCCACCGGTCTGAGTTATTCTTCATTTATCAGCTATTGCTTCAGCGGTAACATTAAAGATTTCTACAGTGACTTCCGGTGGAAGGGATGGCAGGAAGATGTAAGGACCATAGACTGTAATACAGTAATCAGCTGTTACCCTATGCTGTGGACGCGCGAAGGTTTGCAGTTAAAAGCGAATCGAAAGCTGCTTGCCATACAAACGCAGTGGAACATGTACCAGGGTAAATCAAAAACCGGAAATAAACAGAAGTCTGTTGCACAACGTCAGCCTGCCCGCAAACAAACTACTACAGCGGAAACAATGTGGAGTCAAAATTCAATATCGAGATAACTTCACTTCAATAGGGAAGGGTAGAGGTCGAGTTGTAGCGAACAGGGAAACGAATCAAAACTTTTCCATTCAGTTGTTTCAGACGCAATAATCAGCAGCCCGCAGGTTTTCATCGCTTCGATATTTTTCTGAAGCAACCGCTGCGCCAAAAAAGAAATCGTATTGTTGTGTCCCGTGATCATGCAGGAAGACACAGCATCATCGATTCCATAAATCGCATCCAGGTAATCTTCCTCATTACATTCATACAGGGCGCTGAGTCGCTCAACTTCACTTCCCGGTATTTTAAAAGTCTCAGCGAATATGCCTGCAGTGGTATATGCACGCACAGCATTGCTCGAAATGATTTTTTGCGGAACCATATTATTCAACTTTAATTTTTCGCTCACCAGTTTCGCGTCACTAAACCCTCGATCTGTTAGCGGTCTTAGAATATCCGGAAGCGTTGGATCTTCCTTGCTCGCTTTCGCATGGCGCAATAAAAAAAGCATTTTCATTGCGAACAAAGATACCTCAAAAATCAGTCAGTTCTGGTGGATCGACACTTGCCCATAAACCAGCTCCGTAGGAGCGACCCGTTTATAAAAATTAATTTTTGCGTTTTGTCAGAGCTCCATAGGAGCGGCCTGTAATGGTTCTCCAAATTGGCCTTCAGCCGGTATAAACTGAATGAATTTGTATTGATATTATTCAATTCAATTCATCTTCCGCCGCTTGCATAAACCAGCTCCGTAGGAGCGACCCGTTTATAAAAATTAA
>JBDTTM010000486.1:0-3019 GCA_039930605.1 Bacteroidota bacterium | reverse complement strand
GTGGGTCACTTTGCGCGGAAACTCCACTCAATCTCCGAAATTAGTAGGCCCCTGTACTTTAATGTCGATTCAGGAACTACATGTTATCAAGAATTCCGTAATCAGTATGACAGCTAACAAATCATTTCTGAATTATAAACTTACCAGATTTTTGAGACTCGCCGTCAATGACAATTTGATACAAGTAAATACCAGGAGTAAATTCTCGAACATCAAATTCAAACGAGGTCTCTTGGCCATTCAATTTAAATGATGCTATTCTTTCTCCAAAAGCATTGAAAATAATAAATGATCCTTTCTCTGTAAAAATATTGTAATGAAGTTTTGCCTCATGAATAGCTGGATTTGGAAATATTGTAAAACGGTCTTCAAATTGGACAGGAAGAAAGTGTATTGCATTTATAGTATCACAGATAACGCTTGAAGTATCAGCTCCGAGAAAATAATTTACATTTTGTGGAATAGTAAATGCATTGTATGCAGTAAGATGAACACTATGTTGCTGTACATCGCAAGCTAAGCCAACTGAATTGGGTGAGTTAATTCTATGAATGTCCTGTGTACCATTTCCGCAAACGATATATATTTTATTATCTGGTGCAAGCCATTCTAAATAAAAAGTAGTTGCAAATGGGGGCGAAGGTGAAAAAAAGGAATCCCATACCGCAACAGTTAATTGTGTAGATGGAATGTTTCCTGAAGTCAAGTCAAACTGATAGATAAAGGTATTTGACGAAACATAAAGGATATTGCTGTTTGATGAAAATGCAACGCCTCCGACATCTGCACTGTCGTAAAAATTAATATGAAGTAAATTACTAAATGTTCCGCTGCAACGATCGAAATCAAAAAGGTCAAGATCTTGATATGGATCATAATACGCATATCTTCTTCCATCTCTCGAAAAACAAACCTGACCAACGCCAGCCGAAGATCGAACTGCGCCACCTGGATTTAGAGTGTAAGGTCCTGTTAAGCCGTATGGAGTTATAAGAAATTCATAAAACAATTGGCTGTTGAATCGAGGAAATACAATCCACCAATCTCTTCCATTGGCATGGCGGCATGCAGTAATTTTCCCACGCACTAAAGAATCATGAATCAATAAATTGTTTTGTGAAATTACAGCACCTAACCCACCGTCCTGCGTCATATCAATGATGCTATAAAACCAATCATCCTGACCCTGTCCAGACCAAGGAGCATGAAATAAATAATACTTAAAATTTTCCCCTGGCATTGGTAAGATCAAAGCTCCTTGCTCACTGTTCACTCCCATTGTATCATACTGAGTCCATATATTTTTTATCAGGTTATTGCCGCTTAACATTGTATCATTGGCGGCGTTAGCAATATAATATCCATTTGTGTAAAAAAGATTATTGCCTAGTGAGTCAGCAATACATGCATTGGTTGAAAAAAAATTCATTCCTCTGTTTGATGCTGATATGCTATCGAACCCATATTTAAAATCGATGGTTGTAGCTCCATTTCCCATCGAAGGATATCCCGTTAACCAAAGATTATTTACGCCTTGACCAAACGAAATTGGAACAATAAAAAAAATAAACAGAATTAATTTTATTATGGATAAAATAAAATGAGGGAGCTCTTGGTAGAGCTCCTTCAAAATATTATTTCTGGACAATAAGTTTTCCATTGATCCCAGGTTTTCCGTCAGCAATAATTTGGAAAAAATAAACCCCATTCTCAAATTGATCCAAATTTAGGCTTAATACATTCATTTTGCAATTCAAATTGATGCGATCTATTTTCTGACCAATCGTATTGTAAAAGACGACATCTGCGTTCTCTGCTATTATCGAATACTGAAGTTCCGCAAAGTTCAAAGCTGGATTTGGAATGACAAAGGCATAAATTACATTATTGCTATTTGGATGAGCTTTACGATATATTATTCCTTCTTGAAGACAAGTGTTGATGTCATCATAAATCATAGTAGGATCAATTAATTTATATAATGAGCGTGCTCTATAAACAGCTTCTCCTCCTGAAATCGGGCATTGTTGCGCAATGGAAAGAATTGTTGAACCTTGTGCTTGAGAAAAATTAAATTCACCTATTGAAATGGTGGCAAGGCAAATTTCATTAATGGCTTTATCATTACTTGCAATTAATTCGGTAGTTCCAATACTTCCATTTATTTGACTGATTTGTGCAGCACTTAATAATCTTCCTGACTTTAATTGTTCAACAATATCATTATTCAATGATCGTAAAGTTTGAATAGATTGTTCACTTGTAATAATATTATTTGTGAGTTGTTCAACTTCCTGATTAGTAAGATTGTCGTTTTGAAATTGGTTTTGAATACTTTCAACATTCAGTTGAAGAGCGTCAATTGCAGAATTATTCTGTTCGAGAGTAACAGTAGCAACTTGGTCAATACTCAACATTTCATCTGCTTGATCTTTGACATCTGAGAAATCAGCAATGACATTATTTTGCATCTGCAAGAAATAAGACTGCATCGTTGTATCTGTATCTCTCATTGCACTATTTTCTTTTAATTTTGAAAAAAGATACTGATCTAATTGATAGTATGTCTCATCTTCGAAAAATTCTGGTTCAATTTCTCGATTTGCAATTTTATCATCTAATCCATCTTTTTCCCTTGGCTCCTGATGTGTAACCCCGCAATAATCAAATGACTGCTGAATCAAACATTGAAAATTAGTTCCTTGGGTTACAGGAACGAAAAAGTTGCCTGGTGTTTGTGATGGGGGAGTAAACTGATAATTCAGATGAATGCTACCAGGAATTAGGGTGTAAAAAGCGGGACCAGTAACTTTAAAAGCAGCTGTGCTAGAATAATTACTCGCTTGATTTCTAAATTCATTGCCGGTCAAAAATTGATTACTGACAGTAATGCTACTTCCATAATATAGTCCATATTTATTTTTATCAATAAGATTACCCTGCATTAACATTGCTGGGCAGTTTCCATTAACATATATTCCTTGATAGGCATTTGCTACATAGTTACAACCTACAGTTA
>JBDTTM010000485.1:0-3035 GCA_039930605.1 Bacteroidota bacterium | reverse complement strand
TGGATGCGGTAGTTGTTATTGAATCTGCCATCAAAGGCGGCGCATTGATTACTGCTGACATTGCCAATGGATATAACCGGGAAGTATTTGCGATTCCGGGCCGGGCCAACTCAACATATTCGCAGGGATGCAATGAATATATCAGGTTGAATAAAGCAGCGCTGGCAGAAAATGCAGAGCACATTGCAACATTGATGAACTGGAATGCGCCAACAAAAGTAAAACCAAAAAATCAGCTGACTATTTTCCGGGAACTCAAGCCGGAAGAAAAAGTACTGGTTGATTTACTCAAGGAAAAAGGAAAGATTGATATTGATACATTGATGATTCTTTCGGGACTACCGGTACATAAAGTCTCCACAAATCTGTTGAATCTTGAGTTTGATGGGATGCTGAAGGCGTTGCCGGGGAAGATGTTTGAATTGTTGTAGCCTCAATTTTTTTGTAATTTGTATTTTCGCAATCCATTCGATATTCAATGGGATTAATTAACAATGAGTTTTTTCCTTACTTTTGAGCTATGAGAACTTTGACTTTCAACATACCCGACTCGCTTGATCTTGATGCAAAGGAAGTGGGCATGATTGTGGCAACCCGTTTATATGAACAGGGAAAATTATCCCTTGGTCAGGCTGCCGAACTTGTTGGTTTATCCAAACGCACTTTTACAGAGCTTTTAGGAAAGTACAATGTATCTGTTTTTAATTATCCCGCTTCCGATCTTTCGAGAGATGTAAAGAATGCATAAGACGATCGTTTCTGACACCAGTTGTTTTATTGTTTTTTCAAAAATAGGCGAGCTTGATCTTTTATAAAGAACGTAAGCAGGGAGCAAGAATAGGGTTGCGGTAAACAACCAGTATAATTTAATCCTTTTTACAGAAGTATATTATCTTTGGTGATTCCTGTCTATTTTCAGGTAAATTAAACTCAAATAACATGAAGGCCCTCCTCCTCATCATTTCAGTTTCCTTTCAATCTGTTATATTATTAGCATCTGTTAATTCGGCAATGGTTTTGACAAAATCTAAAGCTGATATCAATGTCGTATTAAATAATGTCTGTGAATATTATTCTCAGGTAATACTTTGCAATGGAAATGCTTCTTCAGGCATCCATCCAAGCCTTGGATGTGGCCATTGCCTTTATGATCCGCATTACACGCATTATGATTCATTGATGTTGATGGATGACATAAAATTTTTAGAGATGCCGGACAATGGCGCAGGGCCATGGAGCACCAAACCCATGTATATCGGGAATTCCAATACGGTCTTGTCGTACCATGTTACGTACGGAAATTATGACTGTGATACGATGTTTTTTTATCCCAATGATACCTTGCATTCGGACAGCATTGCCTCCATCAGGCTATTTAGTTATGATAATAAGCTGGCACTGATCAGGATTTCTGCTACAACACAGAATTTTTTTGTGTATGACTCCACACTGAGTTTAGACTTTTCTTTACATCTCAACATGGTACCGTTATTTCTCTCCCTGCCGTCTTATCCCGCCTTTGCAGGCGTTATCGGTGTAAACCAGAATTATGAAACGGTACTCAATATCATTGATCTCACTTTGCAAATGGTGGTCAAGGATACCGTTTTAGGTCCAGCTGCCAGAAAACCGTTTTTGTTTAATTACCTCTCACAGCAACAACTTTTACTTGCGTCACAGCCCGGTGATTCTGTAACCAACATTATTAAATACGACTTCCAAAATGATGTACTCGCGATTGCAACCGCTTCCCCTTATTCAGGAATCAATTCGGGTACATGGGAAAACAGCAAATTTCATTTTCAGCCGATGTCGGATACATCAGTCAATGCGTATGATCGTCAGGTTTTGGTTTTTGACGCTTCAACCATGATGCTTTCGGGAACATATAACATCAACAAGCGCCTGAAAACGCTTGCTTACCCTGTGAACCCGAATGTTTTTTACTTTCAATACATGTATGCGGTACCTGACTCTCTTTCATCTTCTACCGGACTCGTCTATATTTATTATACGAATAACTACATGCTTGCTGATTCTTTTGAAACCTCGAAAAATCCTGTTTATTTTATGAACGACTATCGGTGTCCGGTTAAGGTCTCGGAGTACGATGATTCAAAAGTTGAATGGAAAGTTTACCCAAATCCATCCTCCGGAGATTTTAAGCTTTCTGCTTCTGGACTGATTTGCGGTCGGGATTATAAAATTGATATCGCTGATGAGTTTGGAAAAATTATCTATGAAACAACGGCACATGCAAAAATGACCATCACGCTACCAACATCCGATTTCAAAGCAGGCATCTATTTTGTGCGAATTCATACTTTAAAAGGATACATCACACAAGAAATAATCAAGCAGTAATCATTTAACTTTGCGCCCAAAATCTCAATCATTAACATGTACGATACTCTTAAAAAAGTTCTCCAAAAGGAACTCGAAGAAATAAAATCATCAGGCCTTTACAAGCAGGAACGCATCATCAGTTCGCCGCAAGGGCCTGAGATTACTACCAACGGAAAAGAGGTGTTGAATTTCTGTGCGAACAATTATTTGGGATTGTCTTCTCATCCGAAAGTTATAGAAGCAGCGAAAAGGGCAATTGACTCACACGGATACGGAATGAGCTCTGTACGTTTTATCTGTGGTACACAGGATATACATAAAGAGCTTGAAGAAAAGATTTCAAAATTCCTTGGAACGGAAGACACTATATTATATGCAGCCGCTTTCGATGCAAACGGTGGAGTATTTGAGCCGCTACTGAATGAAAATGACGCACTGATCAGTGATGAATTAAATCACGCAAGTATTATTGATGGTGTTCGTTTGTGTAAAGCACAACGCTTTCGTTACAAGCATAACACCATGGAGGAACTAGAAAAAAATCTCCAGGAGACGCAACATCTTCGCAATCGCATGATTGTTACAGATGGCGTGTTCAGCATGGATGGAACGATTGCGCATCTCGACAAAATCTGTGACCTCGCAGATAAATACAAAGCATTGGTGATGATTGATGAATGTCATGCTTC
>JBDTTM010000484.1:0-3037 GCA_039930605.1 Bacteroidota bacterium | reverse complement strand
AAAAACATGCGTAATGCCATTACCCATCGTGCCTGCACCAATGACGGCAACTTTGTGCTTTGTAATATTTCCCTTTAAAGAATTCATAGGACGAAACGATTAAAAGAAGAATGACACTAAATATATCCAGTGTCGAATTATGCTCTCGTTCTTAATTCAGGATTCGATAATAGTATTTGATATTAGAAACAAGTATCCAAAATTACCAGCTTCCAACTCCGCCGCCTCCGCCGCCTCCACCACTGAATCCTCCACCTCCACTGAAACCTCCGCCGCCGCCAGAAGAACTGCTTGGGCTACTTCCAAAAACAGATCCTATATGGCTTATTTCAGACGGAAAGCTTTGTGAAAAAGTATTCCATGATTGATTCATACCTGGACCATACATCATCGGACCCGTATACCAGGATGGTGGCTGAGTCAACAAACCTTCAAATTGTTTATTCCACTGCGCCAAATATCCAAACGCCAAAGCATAGGGCATTGTCTTGTCATAATAAAGAGGATCATCTTTCATTAAACGCTCGATCACAGGTCGTTCGGCTTTGGATACAAATTGTCGAAAGCCTTCAAGTTTTTGATAAGTTTCATTACCTGCGGTCGTTCGTTTGTGAAAACGACTTGAAATAAAGAAAATAATAAATGCAGCCACAATCAAGGCGATACCATCTCCATTCTGCTTTGCAAACAATGTATATGCACCCCATCCAAGAGAAATTAATCCAAGAATACCCGTAACACAACCAAATGCTCTTTGATCTGCAGAATACCAACCCTGGTTCTTAATCCAATCCCTGACAGTCGATTTCACAGAAGCCAACTGGGTATAAAAGCGATCTTTTAAATCGGAAAGTTCTACCATTGATCCAGTAGAAAATAAAGCATCAAAAAACTGCTTCTCAAAAATCATTAAATCAGATCCTGCTTCCTTAATCTTATAAAAAGTGATATTATTCTTGTCCTTAAAAAAGCCCTTTTCTTCTTTAGACTCCAAACGCAAATAACCTTTGTTCGCCAAATGAGGAATAAGTGAGAGCACGTCATTATTGTCAACACTGTTATCAATAAATCCTCCCGCGATGACAGGTGATACCCCATCAGGTGGAAAATATTCAGTCATGATAGGTTGCCTTCTGTTCCTGGCAAAAAACTTAGCAAAAAAAGCAGCGATCAGTAAAAAAACAGGAGCTATTAATATGCCATGAAGTTCCCAGAAAGAAGTCAGTGCACTCATAGGCACAAATGCATCTGGCGGAAAATTTACAGCAATCGTCACACCTTCCCCTGGCTCAAAAGTTCGTGTAGTTTGTCCTTTTACCTCATTGGGAAATACTTGAAGATTAACATCAAGTTCTTTGGCGCCAGCTTTACCACTGTAACAATGAATATCATCGTTCGTCAAATGAATTTTATCCGGAAATTTCAGATCAAATGAAAATTTTTCAACTTGTGACGTCATTGAAACGCCAAGGATATCCCAATAAAATTCAATATTCTTTTCAAAAAAATTAAGTGAATTGATTACCGTGTATGAAATATGGTAAACTTGTCTTCCATTTACATACACATTAGGATCACCAATTTTGATGATAACATTATCATTCTCCTTTGAAGTAGTTAATTGATATCCATCCACCTGAATATCCTTGAACACCCAGGTAACTGATTTATCATTTACAATTCCTTTATAAGGAATAAATCGAAAAATGCCATGTTGTGCTTCTGCAAATTCAACAACAATAGTTTCATCAAAATGTGCATAGCCTTCTTCTGTAAAACTGGTAACAACATCAAAATTTGTTATCGTATACAACTCCGCCTTGACTCCTGTTGCAAACAGCAAACAAGAGACGACAAAAAGAATCAAGCGCATGGGCATGGAATCAGAATTGAACTTTTACATTTTGTTTTTCAGCCTCATCCACTTCGAAGTAGCTCATTCTCTTGAACCCAAATGGCCCTGAGATAAGGTTGCCTGGAAATACTTCAACTGCATTATTCAGATCACGTGCTGAAGCGTTGTAATATCGTCGAGCTCTCTGGATACTTTCTTCCAGGCCTGTAAGTGTTTCCTGCAATTGTGTGAATTGGGTGTTTGCTTTGAGATCGGGATAGTTTTCAGCTAATGCAAACACGGATTTTAGCGCCCCGGATAATGCATTGTCTGCAGCACCGCCATCTTTGCCACCGGCTGCCATCGCAGCACCACGCAACTCTACCACTTTCTCCAGAACGCCACTTTCATATTGGGAATACCCTTTAATCGTGCTGACCAGATTTGGAATAAGATCATACCGTTGCTTGAGAAATACATTAATCGTTTGAAATGCTTCCTCTGCTCCGTTGCGCAATCGTACAAGTTTGTTGTATGACCCCATGAGGAGGAGGGCAAGTAAGACTATGATGACTAAAAGAATAATGATCATAATGGTTGATTTTATTGGATTTGAAATGATTAGTAAAAGTAAGAAAAAAGGGAGAAAGTCATACTGCCCGATATTGCCTTGGGCGTACCCAGATGCAAACACATGGAAAGAAATAAAAATTCAACAGGCTTCAATTTTATTCTTCACTGCGATCTATCTCAAACTCCTTTCTACATTTACGATAATTACAATATCAGTCAGATGAATGAATATATAGTTGTAGGTGACATTGGTTCTACAAAAAGCAGTTGGTGGGTCTCCGGAGATAAATCAAAAGAAATCAGGCTCGGTGGCTTTAATCCACTTGTACATCCATATGAAGTCGGTACAATTATGCTCACTTCTCTTTCTAAAGAAATCCAGGGAATCTCTCCAGATCGTATTTGGTATTATGGGGCAGGAGTAGTTGATGATCAGGTTGCTCAGGCTGTAAAGAATTTGTTGCATCAGATGTTTCCGACAAGTAAAGTAAATGTTCATTCGGATTTAGCAGGTGCTGCTCTTGCAACTTGTGGAAAAGAAGCTGGCACAGTGGCTATTCTTGGCACCGGAAGTCATGCGGCTGTCTTTGATGGAAAAAGTATCATTCGACAAGCAAATGCACTGGGTTA
>JBDTTM010000483.1:0-3050 GCA_039930605.1 Bacteroidota bacterium | reverse complement strand
ATCTCAAGCTAGGTTTTTTTGCTGAAGCTGTTTATAGCAATGAACCTTTCTTTACAAATTATACCAGTACCATTCTTGCTTCTCCAGCTTTTGAACCTGTATCAGAAATGCAGACACTTTACCTACCGGATTTCCACGCCCATCAATATGGTGGGCTGGGACTGCGGAATGTCTGGATGATTAAAAATAACCTGGACTTCCGGCTTGAGGGATATGTTTTTCAACCATACAGGGAATTGGTGAAGACGGAAAACCTGGAAACAAAATATGGGAAAGAACTGGCGAAGCAGTATTATATCGGAAGTTCAACGATGGTCTTTCACAGTCCACTCGGACCTATCAGCCTCGGTTTAAATTACTACCACGAAAGAAAAAATCCTTTCTCACTTTTATTCCACTTCGGATATATCATATTCAGTAAGTCGGCCACGGAATAAGGTTACAAGTTACAAGTCACAAGTTACAAGTTACAAGTTACAAGTTACAAGTCAGGTTATATGGATCAAGACATTCGGACCAACGACTTGTGTGGTGAATTTTTGCAAAGGCCTGGTAGCAGGATCCTGGGTTACATTTCCATCGAGATCAAAACGGCTGCCATGTTCATTGCAGATCAAACCTGTTGAAGTTACGACCAATGGTTGCTGCCTGTGGGTGCATTGCATGGCAAGCGCATGAAAAGTATTGTCGATGTCTTTCACCAGCAACAAATCAAAATCAATATTGGAATTCCGGATAATGAGGTATTTTTTCTCTGCAAATTTTTCTATTGGAACACTGATCGATTTGTTTGCGACTTCAGCATGAAAAATTAAATCGGAAGGTTTACACCCATCAAGTAATGGCCCCAGCACACTGATTGTAACCAGCGCGCCACAATATCCGCAGCCTGCTTTTAAAAAATCTCTTCTTTCCATTAAACAATGATATATAACGAACGAAACTTATTTTACTTTCAGGTCTGCTTTTAATCCCAGGAATTTTTTCAAATGTTGATTTTTAAAATCAGCCGGGTCTGTAGATATTTCTGATGTTGGGAGGAAACCGGAAGATGGAAGCGGATCCATGATAATGGTTACGGTGTCCTCCGGATCAGCAAGAGTTGTCAGAAATTTCATCCGGATATCCAACGCATTCGTATAAGTCCCGGTAATTTTTATCTGTTCAATCGCCATTTTTCCAGTCATAAAAATCAACAGCATAAGCGCGAGTGAAGAAATTATTTTTGTGATCAATGACTGACGGATTAAAACGCCTGTGAGTATTCCGCAAAAAGAAATAAGGCAACAATTGATAAACCCGGGAAGAATCGTTGCACGAAGCGGCGGAGCTTCTCCCAGCAAATAGCACGCTGGAAAAACAATAATGAAAAAGACTAACAAATAACAACCGATGATCCACAGCAGGTACTTCAATTTAAAATTGATGCGTTGAGAAATACTTGCTCCAAATCCCATCCATGCAAAATAAAAAAGCGGCAACCAAAGAAGTTTTGCTTTCAGAAAATGGAATTCGAACTGCGCAATCGATTTAAAGGTGAGTAAAACTGAATCCTGCAAACTGATGTGTGGCAAGGCAGACAGCCTCAATTCCCGGCCCTCTCCTGAATAGCTGATTAAAACTGAAAGAATGATTGCCAATATTGAGGTGATTGTAATTGGCCTCAAGTCCTTTTTCAAGACCTGCACTACAAAAATTATCACTAACATAACAAGTGTTGGAATAGCGATCACTTCTGCAGCACCTCCGGCAAAAGCAGCAGTCAACAAACAAACAATAAATGAACTGGCAGTCTGCCTTCCCCTCATTACTTCTGCAAGCAGAAAGCAGAAGGCAATAAAACCCCACAAGTACATCGCTGAAGATGTGACCCAGAAAAATGTTTCCCCGATATCACCAACTGTAAAGAAAAATGAAATGATCAGCGCAATCGTAAACCTGGAATGTCTTGGTATATCAGCGATTGGAGAAAGTTCGGGTGATTCCTTTTGATATCTCAACCAGAAGTCAATTGAAAACGTAGACAACCTGAAGAGCGCGAAACACATCACCAGTAAAGTGATGATCTGGAAGAACAGAAAATTGCCTGTGAACCGGTAAAGATTTAATATTCCATTCAGCCAGAGGATGGAAGCCCATCTTGTAACCCATGAATGCCAGGACACGACCATGCTCTGCCACCAGCCATAATCCTGCAGGTTTTTCAGAAAATAAAAATCATCTGCAACCAGGCGGCTGTTCATCGAGAGAATGAAATACAACAAGAGGAAAACTGAAAGCAGGATTCCGTATAAAAGGTTCTGGAGAATATCCTTCCTTTTCATTTCTCGTAAATCATTATTGTATTGCGGACCTTTGCACAATAAGAAAGGGAACCGCAATGGATTCCCTTCTTACCACTAAAAACTATGGCGTAGTTATTTGAGTGAATTGACAACAGCCTTGAATGCTTCAGGATGATTCATTGCCAAATCAGCAAGTGCTTTACGATTCAAAGCGATATTATTTTTATGAATTTTTCCCATGAATACTGCATAGCTCATACCGTGTTCACGGGCAGCAGCATTGAGACGGGAAATCCACAAAGAACGATAGGTACGTTTCTTTGCTTTGCGGTCTCTGAAAGCATAGGTGAGACCTTTTTCAACCGTGTGCTTGGCAACGGTTAGTACATTGGCTCTCGACCCCCAGTTACCTTTGGCGAGATTTAAGAGCTTTTTTCTGCGCGCTCTTGATGCGACTGAATTGACACTTCTAGGCATTTTACTTTTGGGTTTTTGACGAAAGCGTTCTGCGTTAGCGGACTCTTAGTTGCTTTTTGTCGGGTTATATAATCAGATTAAAGATATTAGACTTAAGAATAAAGACAAATCCGACAGCCAAGACTAACGCAACACGAGCATTTTCATCACCCTGTCAGTATCAGCGGTACTTACTAAACCGGATTTGGTGAGGTTGCGTTTGCGTTTGGTGTCTTTCTTGGTCAGGATATGACTTTTATACGCGTGCTTGCGCTTGATCTTTCCTGTTCCGGTTACTTTGAAGCGTTT
>JBDTTM010000482.1:0-3063 GCA_039930605.1 Bacteroidota bacterium | reverse complement strand
ACACAGGTAAACCAGGCATGCTGGAATTTCCAACCGAATTCTTCCTACCCGGGACCGATTTGTCTAAAAGGACCGCAGATGCCACGTACAGGAAATATTTTTGTCGGGCAATTTCTTTACACCATTCCCGGATTTAATCAGCGCGAATACATTCAAACTCAGTTGACAGCTCCCATGACTCCCGGCAATATTTATTACGCTGAATATTATGTGTCATTTGCTGATTACCACGAGTTGTATACCGACAGGTTGGGTGCTTATTTTTCTGATTCACCTGTCAACCTCCCGAATGACGGACCAATGTTATTCAATCCGCAAGTTATGGCAAGTGGCTTTATTTCAGATTCATCCGGTTGGGTAAAAATATCAGGGTCCTTCATGGCAACAGCTGCATATAATTATATTACCATTGGAAATTTCTATGATGATGCCAATACTTCAACACAGGTTAATCCTGGTGGTCATAGTGGTCCGGGATGTTATGGAGCATATTATTTTGTCGATGATGTCTCGGTACAGGAATCCAAGACTGCAATAACAGAATATGATTCCCCCACGATACATATCTTCCCGAATCCATTTAATGAAAATATAAAAGTTCAAAGCAACTCTGGAGGACCTTGCGAAATTTTACTTTATGATATTTCGGGTAGGCTCCTTATGAAGGAGAATTTTATTAATACCGTTTCAATCAATACAATCGATTTGGCAAACGGAGCTTATTTTTGTGAAGTGAAAAACAAGGAAAAAATTCTCAAGCATGAAAAATTGATCAAGTAGTGACCGCCTCCTCGAATTACTGATATTTTACGAATATATTAATCTCGAATTTCGTAATTCGTAAATTCGTAGATACGTAGATACGTAGTCTTTCGTTATTCGTACCATCGTTATTCGTGCCGCCTACCGGATATTCAACATCTTCGCATTTACATCCTTCACATGATCTTTCTGTTTTGAGATCGCTTCCTTCTTCTCTTTGATCTGGTCATCGTTCTTATCGATGTTCCGTTTCTGTTCGCGGATATCACTGTTCCAGTTATCAATGTCCTTGTGCAGACTCTCTCCTTCTTTTTCCAGTTTCTTTAATTCCTTTTCCAGGGAACTGAGTTTTTTATCTTCTAAGTCGAATGTTTCAGTTTTAGGAGTTGTAGCACGGACAATTTCTTTTTGATTGGCAACGTCTGCGCTTCGTTTGGACTGCTCAGTTTTATTGCTTTCTATTTCGGAATTTGCACGGTCAATTTTGCGTTCATACTCATTGATGTTTTTGTTGGCCTTTTCATTGTCATTGATAAGATCCTCTTTTTCATTCTCCATGTTCTTCAGATTTTCTGTCTCTTTATTCAATTCATTTTCTACAGCCAAACGATATTGCATCCTGGCGAAATCTTTCATCAGTCGCTCTGTCGCATATACCTGATCTCCATTTACAACACTGGAAATATAATTTGAATCATCAGGCGTAAAATAGGCAGTCAAACGAATTGCCTTTTCCACCTCTTTGATCTGCGCATACACATTCATTGGTTGGGGAGTAATATTGGTAAGAGCGGTACCTGTTATCTGGTATTCATCTTCATTGTTTTCTACGGATGCCTTATTGTCTCCACGTTTGATGTATTTTTTCCAGGCATTCACTACATCCTTTAACCTTGCCTGTGGAATATCTACCGAAAATCCATTGTGAATGCCACGGCTCATTTGCTTTTCAGCCTGGGAGACGTGCAGGGAATCCTGGGCTAAAACAGGGTTGAGGAATAGGAAAGTAACGACGAGAATCAGAATAAATAATTGTTTCATAGTAGAAGCATATTTGGTTTCCTGCAAACTTAAAGGAAATTTGTGAGTATTTTTACGAAGCTTTGTGACCTGATAGCAATAATTTATTTTGCCACAAAGGCATAAAGACCTTAAGAAACACAAATTCACAAATTTAATAATCACTTGCGCAAACTATGGTGAAAAATATTTCACTGATACAGATTAACTCTTCAAAAGAGAACGTATGGGATGCCCTCACCAATCCTCAACTGGTAAAGCAATGGCAATTCGGTAGTGACCTGCTTACTGATTGGCAAGTTGGTAGTGATATTCGATTCAGCACAGCCTGGGAAGGAAAGTTATTCGAGCAATGGGGAAAGGTATTGGAAGTAAAGATGCATGAAATCTTGCGGTATAGTTTATTTGCTCCACGTCCCGGATTGGAAGATATACCTGAGAATTATTTCATCATGAGTTATTTACTGACTCCCGAAAAAGGAGGAACCCGCCTTGAAATTATCCAGGATGACAACAGGCCGGGAGCCGTTCAGGAAGAACTGCAAGGCGAAGAGAACGCTGTTTTGCTGTCCCTCAAAAACCTGATAGAGAAAAGCTAACCGGTTTTTTTCTTCTTAACTTTCCTGGAAAAAAAGTTTACTTTTCTGTCCACCAATCCGAAAAGAAAATATTTTTGCATTCCTTCTTCTTTCTTCTTGTTTCTTGTTTCTTGTCTATTGTCTATTGTCTATTGTCTATTGTCTCTTCTCTCTTCTCTCTTGTGAACTCTCCCTTGAATCTCTCTTCCCGCTTCGCCATTGTCGATATTGAAACCACCGGTTCATGGAATGCATCCACCGGCATTACCGAGATTGCAATCCTTATTCACGATACCAAACAGGTTGTAGATTCATACCAGACCTTAATCAATCCCGGCAGTCCTGTCCTGCCATTTGTAACCAGGCTCACCGGAATTACCAATGAAATGCTCCTTGATGCACCCACATTTCCTGAAGTAGCAAAAAAAATCTGGGAGATGACAGACAACTGCATATTTGTGGCGCACGCTGTTAATTTTGATTATTCGTATATCCATCGGGCATTCAAAGAACTTGGCGCAGATTTCCGGCGAAAGAAATTGTGTACTGTCAGGTTGAGCAGGAAAATTTTTCCTGGATATAATTCATACAGTCTTGGAAATATCTGTTCCTCACTGGGCATTCAATTTCAGGATAGGCACCGGGCAATGGGAGACGCACAGGCAACAGTGAAACTTTTTGAACATTGTATTGCGAATGACAA
>JBDTTM010000481.1:0-3099 GCA_039930605.1 Bacteroidota bacterium | reverse complement strand
ATTATCCGCGATGCATTGAAATTAATTGAACTGCATCATGGAATTAAGATTGACATTGATACCATTCCGCTTGATGATAAAAAAACTTTAGAACTGTACCAGCGCGCAGAAACGAACGGGACTTTCCAGTTCGAGTCTGTAGGTATGCAGAAATATTTAAAAGATCTGAAGCCGGATAAGTTTGAGGATCTCATTGCCATGAATGCGCTTTTCCGCCCGGGTCCGCTTGCTTACATCCCTGAATTTATCGACCGCAAACACGGTAGAAAAAGAATTGTGTATGATCTTCCTGAGATGGAAGAATTCCTGGAAGATACTTATGGTATCACCGTGTACCAGGAACAGGTGATGTTGCTTTCACAAAAGCTTGCAGGTTTTACCAAAGGTGAAGCAGATGTATTGCGTAAGGCGATGGGAAAGAAAGACCGTGCTACGCTGGATAAAATGAAAAGCAGGTTTATTGAAGGCACATCGCAGAAAAATATGGATACGAAAGTCTGCGAAAAAGTTTGGACTGACTGGGAAGCATTTGCGCAGTATGCCTTTAATAAATCGCATTCTACCTGCTATGCATTCGTAGCTTTTCAGACGGCCTATTTGAAGTCGCATTATGCCGCTGAGTATATGAGTGCCGTGCTCACGCATAACTTAAGCAATATTGACAAGATCACTTTCTTTATGGAAGAATGCCGCAGGATGAATTTGCCTGTGCTTGGTCCTGACGTGAATGAAAGTCATTACAATTTTGGTGTAAATAATAAAGGGGAAATCCGTTTTGGTTTGGGAGCTGTGAAAGGTGTTGGAGAAGGGGCAGTGCAAGCCATTATTGAAGAGCGGAATAAAAATGGAAACTTTTCAAATATTTTTGAACTTGCCCAACGCGTGAGCACAAAGGCAGTTAATAAACGTTGCCTGGAAAGTATGGCTATGGCCGGGGCATTGGATTGCTTTGAAGGAATTCATCGGGCACAATATTTTGCAGGCGATTCCAAAGATCCGACGCCTGGAATTGAACGTGTCACCAGGTTTGCATCAGCATTCAGCAACAACACTTCTTCGATGACGAATACATTGTTTGGGGAAGATCATCACGACACCATTACTGTTCCTTCCTTGGCTGAAGTTGCGCCATGGAATTCACTCGAGAAACTTCGCAGGGAAAAAGAAGTAATTGGTTTTTACATCAGCGGACATCCGTTGGATGAATACCGTTTTGAAATTGATAATTTCTGCACGCATAAAATTGACGAACTCAAGGACGTTGACAAGCTGAAAGAAAAAGACATTTCTATTGCAGGGATTCTCACCGAAGTGAATCACCGCATGAGCAAAACCGGGAAGCCATTCGGCAGTTTTACCGTGGAAGATTTCAGCGGCAGCATTCAACTTGTGTTGTTTGGTTCAGACTACGGAAAGCTGAAGGAGTATTTGATCCAGGAAAGCTTCATTTACCTGCGTGCAAAAGTACAGACGCGTTTTCAGCAGTCTGATACCTGGGAAGTGCGTCCTTATTCCATTCAGTTCCTGTCTGACGTGAGTGATAAAATGACCAAAAGTATCACCCTGAAAGTTCCACTCGAAAAAATTTCTGACCAGCTCATTGCTTCGGTGAATGAAATACTTGTCGCGCATCCCGGCAACAGCATCGTAAAATTCTCCATTGAAGACAGCTCAGAAAATATTGCTGTCGAAGCGCCTGCTAAAAAAATTAAGGTGAAAGCAAGTCAGCAACTTCTCGACCAACTCACCATGAGCAAGGAAATAGAAGTGAAAGTCAACTAAAAAAAAGAGTCCGCTGCCGCAGACCCTTTTAGTAATTGGTATATTAGTAGGATCTCATTCGTAATTCGCCGGGATAATTTAGTCTTCCAGTACCCCGTATTTTCCCAGCCTGAAATCATCCATCGCTTCCTGTATCTCATCATACGTATTCATCACAAACGGACCATAGGCAGCAATCGGTTCATTGATTGGTTCCCCGCTCAGTACAAGCAAAATTGCATCTTCTTCCGCAACGATTGAAATTGTTTCGCCATCATTGTTGAATAAGATGAAATGATCCTGCGGCGCTGATTCGCTTGCATTCACTTTTACATTTCCTTCGACCACCAATATTCCTGTATTGAAATTCTCCGGAAGATTCAATATGATTGTTCCACCTTTTTTCAATCGCACGTTATACATTTCTATTGGAGTAAAGGTGGATACCGGACCTTTCACGCCCATAAATTCTCCTGCGATGATTTCTACAGTACCGTTTCCTTCGGACAACTCATATTTGCCAATAGATTCTCTGGTTACTGCCTGGTATTTTGGTGTTGCTTTTTTATCTTTTGCTGGAAGGTTTACCCAAAGCTGAACCATCTGAAACGCTCCGCCTTTTTTGCTGAACTCCTGTTCATGGTATTCCTTGTGCAGGATACCCGATGCTGCAGTCATCCATTGTACTTCTCCTTCACCGATCACGCCACTGTTTCCGAAACTGTCGTGGTGCGCAACCTTACCATGGTAGGCAATCGTGACCGTTTCAAACCCGCGATGTGGATGTACCCCAACTCCTCGTGGCGTTTCCCTGGGCGAAAAATCAATCTTGGAATTATAGTCCATCATAAAGAACGGACTCATTCTTTTCTGATCTATGTCATATCCACTCGGGAAGAAATTATGTACCCTGAAACCATCTCCCACCATGTGCGGTGCAGGAGGCGGTAATATCTGTTGAACTGATTTGGTTTTCATAATTACTGATTTAGAGTGCAAAGATAGCGTGAAGTGGAGGTAGGGAGCATTGACATGGGTTAAGAAATCTGTCTGTCTGGCTACTGGTAACTGGCTTCTGGCTGACAGCCGCTTGCTACTAACTAATCCATTTTAAAAAAAAGTAGTCATAGTTTGATTTATAGAGAATAATATGTTCAGGGAAGGCTTTTTGATTGAATTTAGTTAAAACAATCGGTCTCCCTTTTTGTTGTTATCTTCGCGACCAGGTTTTTCTCTAGTCTCTTATTTAAAATCTCATATCTAATTTACAATTATGGCAATAGAAATCACAGACGCTAACTTCGAAGAAGTAGTAATGAAATCCGACAAACCCGTATT
>JBDTTM010000480.1:0-3112 GCA_039930605.1 Bacteroidota bacterium | reverse complement strand
ATGCAACTTCCGTATTTGACCAGGTTGCATTCAATACATTTTTCTTTAATCCTTCACAGTCAAAAACCGGCTCTCCTGCACGCGCTTCTCTCGGTAAAATGTTGTTTTTCGATCCACTGCTCTCAGAAAATAACGAGCGTGCATGTGCCAGTTGTCACAAACCCGGAAAGGCTTTCACCGATGGTTTGCCGAAGAGTATTTCGATGGATGGAAAAACAACATTGAACAGGAATGCACCGACATTGATCAACGCAGCCATTCAAGGACGATTGTTTCACGATGCACGAACGATGAACCTGGAAAACCAGGCCGATGAAGTATTGAGAAACCCATTGGAGATGCACCATGATTTTTCTTCAAGCGTAAAAAAACTAAAACGATTGCCCGGATATGTGTCAGCTTTTAAGGATGCATTTAATGGAACTGCCGATACTTTTATTAACGCCCATTCAATTCTGATCGCAATCGCAGAGTATGAAAGAACGCTTGTGTCATTCAATTCGAGGTTTGATAAAACCATTCGGGGAGAAGAAAATGCATTGTCCGTTGAAGAACGTGAAGGATTCCAGCTATTCATCACAAAAGGTAATTGTGCAAGCTGTCATTTTCTCCCGCTGTTCAGTGGGACTGTTCCGCCGGAATATAAAATTAGTGATTGGGAAGTGCTTGGTACACCAGAAAAAAATGACCGCATCCGCCCTAAACTGGATCCGGATGCAGGCAGGGGAGGAGTCCACAAAACAGATCTCTACAGACATGCTTTTAAAACGCCGGGTCTTCGCAATGTTGCACTCACAGCGCCTTATATGCATAATGGAGTTTTCAATACACTCGATGAGGTATTGGATTTTTACAACGTCGGCGGAGGAAAGGGATGGGGAATGGACGTGCCCAACCAGACCTTGCCATCTGATTCATTGCGGCTTACACCGAATGAAAAGAAAAAAATAATTTCTTTTTTGATCTCCCTTACTGATACAATAGGGCTTACTTCAATTCCTGATTCCCTTCCTGCTTTTCCCGGTGATCCGGTACTATCAAACAGGAAAATCGGAGGTGTGTATTGAATGTAGTATAAATTACATCTCTAACAAAAGAGTTTTTCAAACAATTAACTTAAGGTTTCTTGCTTTTTGATTTATTTCCCCTTACTTTTATTTAATCATCAATTTCGGCTTCGTTCCAAATTAGTATAAATTGCCTCGTAAATATAACATTATATGAGTGTCGATATTGATTGTATTTAATAGCACATGCATGATGTTGCTTTCAATTCATCAAATACCTGTTCAAACAATTTATCTTAAAAGGATACATGTCTAAAACGCCTTCAGATTCCTTATTCAGGCTCATCTGTTCGATGAGTAAAAGTGAGAAACGGCATTTTAAGCTGTATGCAAGCAGGCATTCCGTTGAAGAAAACAATTACCTGAAACTTTTTGATGCCATTGATAAACAGAAAAATTATGATGAAGCATCCATTCTAAAAAAATTCTCAAAGGAAACTTTCATCAACCGTTTTCCGATTACGAAGAAAAGATTGTATGAAACGGTGTTGCGGTCTTTGGATGCTTTTCACTCTCAAAGCTCTATTGACGCTGAGCTCAAACGCGAACTTCACTTTGCAGAGATATTATATAAGAAGTCATTGTATAACCAGTGCGCGAAAATCCTGTCTTCTGCAAGACAAACTGCATTAAAAAATGAAAAACATTCTTCGCTCGCAGAAATTCATCACTGGCAGAAGAAGCTGATCGAAAAAGACAATTACCTCGGACAGAACCAGGATTCAGTTGAAGAAATGCTCCGGGAAGATTTGCTCATTGCTGAGAGGATGAAAGAGTTCAATGAATACTGGAATATAAAAAGCCGCTTGTTTTTATTGCTCAACAAGCAAGGAAAGGTCCGCAATCCGAAGGAACTGAATAATTTCAAGAAGATTATTGATAACACACTTTTGAAAAATGAAGGGAAAGCACAAAGCCATGAGGCGCGCTATCTCTTTAACCACATTTACAGTGCTTTCCATTTCGGTACCGGCGACTACAAAAGCAGCTACCGTTTTCTAAAAAGGAATGTGGAGCTGATAGAAAAACACCCATCGGCATTCAAGGAAGAGCCCAACATTTATTTTTCGGTTCTTACCAATTTGATTTATGTAAGTACGAGTTTAAAGCGGTATGATGAAGTATTTGAGCTCATGAAAAAGTTAAAGGCTGTTCCGGAAACGCTTGATACATCACGTAACGAAGACCTGGAAATAAAACTTTTCTCCAGCGCGCTGAGTATTGAAATTACATTGTACAATACCCTTAGCGAATTTGAAAAAGCGATTGAATTGGTTCCGGCTATTGAAAAGGGCCTTGACCGTTTCGGTGAAAAAATAAACAGGTTGCGCAAAGCATATTTCTATTTCAATATTGCCGTTGCCTATTTCGGAGCAGAAAAATATTCGCTTGCATTGCGATGGACCAACAGGCTTTTCAGCGAACCGAATATTGATGAGAACCAGGACATATATTGTTTTGCGCGTATTTTGAATCTCATCATACATATTGAATTGCAGAATGATGACGTAGTCCCTTATATCCTTACGTCAACTTCACGCTATTTGAAAACCAGGAACCGTGTTTACAAGTTTGAAACAGTCTTTCTTGAATTCATTGACCAGCTCATTCGCCTGCGTCAAAAAGCAGATGAGGAAGTTATCTATAAAAAACTTTTGATCAACCTTAAAAAGTTATCTGCTGATCCATACGAAAAAACAGTGTTCGAATATTTTGATTTCATCGCCTGGTGCAAAAGCAAAATCGAACACATTTCATTCCGGGAATTAATAGGGGGAAGAACAGCATCTGTGGCGAAATACTAATCATGCTACTGATTTACCAATTCCGAATTTCTCCTTCCATTTGTAAGCAGGCGCTCATCGAAGATACAGTATCCGATGGAATTGTCCGGACTCCACTCTCATTCGCAGAACCAATCTCATCTCCTGAAGATGATATCAATAATGGACTACTGATTTCTTGCCAACTGCCAACTGCCAACTGCCTTTTGTCTCCTATCTCTTGTCCTTTTCTTAGCTCTTGATTCTTACATCTTGACTCTC
>JBDTTM010000479.1:0-3135 GCA_039930605.1 Bacteroidota bacterium | reverse complement strand
TGCAGATGAAAACCAAATGCGCAGATGAGTAAATGTGAAGAAGAAATGTGCAGATGAGAGAAAACGATTTGAAGATTTGAGGATTTGAAAACTGATGTGCAGATTTGAAGATGAGAAAACGATTTGAAGATGAAAGACAGATTTGAAGATTTGAAGATTTGAAAAGGTGGAGCAGCCAGGAGGCATAAATAAGAATTAATGAAATATGTTAGATAAGAATGCAATTGCGAAAAGGATCGCACGGGAAGTAAAGGACGGGATGTATGTGAACCTGGGAATCGGGATTCCGACACTCGTTGCGAATTATATTCCAAAAGGAATTAATGTGGAGCTACAGTCTGAGAATGGTATTCTCGGCATGGGTCCGTTTCCTTTTGAAGGTGAAGAAGATCCTGATTTAATTAATGCCGGCAAACAAACGGTGACCTTACTCCCGGGTTCATCCATTTTTGATTCTGCGATGAGTTTCGGAATGATACGCGCACAGAAAGTTGACCTTACTATTCTCGGTGCAATGGAAGTGAGTGAAAATGGTGACATCGCCAACTGGAAAATTCCGGGGAAGATGGTAAAAGGAATGGGTGGAGCGATGGACCTTGTCGCATCTGCAAAAAATATCATTGTTGCGATGCAGCATGTAAATAAAGCAGGCGAGTCAAAGCTTTTACCGAAATGTTCCTTACCGATAACCGGACTCAGGTGTATTAAAAGAATCGTGACTGAACTTGCCGTGGTAGATGTAATGCCGGAAGGCGGATTCAGGCTGGTAGAGCGAGCTCCGGGAGTATCAGTGGAACAAATAAAGAATGCAACAGCAGGAAGAATGTTAATTGAGGGGGAAATTCCTGAAATGGTAATTGAATAGTCTCTATTCATGAAAAATATATTTTCATTTTTTTATCGTTATGAAAAATATTTTTTTCTGCTCTTAGTACTCCTTCATGCGATTCCACTTTTCACCCTCACCTATTTTGTAACTCATGATGGGCCAGGACATCTTTACAACGCGAACCTCATTAATCATTTACTCTTCGATAGGGAATCGACCTCATCTAAAATTTTTGAATTCACTCCGGGTATTATTCCTAACTGGATAAGCCATGTATTGCTTTGCTTCTTTAACCTTTTTCTGCAGGCACCCGTTGCCGAAAAAGCATTTCAACTTCTTTACGTAATTTCTTTTTCATACTCCTTCAGGTTGTTGGTGAAAAGCGTCCACAGAGCTAACATACTTGCATCTTGGCTTTGCTTTCCTTTTATTTATTCTTTCACTTTTCATATCGGGTTTTACAGCTTCAGTCTTGGATTGAGTGTTTTGTTTTTTGTCCTGGCTTATTATGGAAGAAATCATTCTGTACTTCGTGTCCGCCAATCTGCTGTAATGGCTCTTTGTATGATCGCTCTTTACTTCTCTCACCTGTTTGTTTTTCTGTCGGCATTCTCCTGTATCTTCTTTTTCATATTTTGGGAATCAATCACGGCCGGAAAAAACCCTCTTCGACAGATTGTAAGCGATTCTTTATTTCAAAAAAATACAACTCTTTTTCTTCTCGCCTCTGCAATCCCTCTTTTCTTCTCGCTTCGCTTCATTCTGGCGAACTCTTCCTCTTCTCAAATGGAACTGCCGGTTTTTAAATATGTGATCGAGTGGTTTCGGGATGTACGACCACTCATCGCTCTTGATTATGATAGGGAAAAAATTTATTCTCAGCCTTTATTCTTCGTTTACATCCTCATTTTTATTTCTGCTGTTATAAGGAAAATACAAGAGAGAAAAAAAAACAAGGCACCCTGGTGGAATTATACTGATGGCTGGCTGATCCTTTCTGCAATAATGATTTTGTTTTTTTTCTTTCTGCCGGACGATTTAATTTCAGGAGGAATTATCGGAATACGTTTTTGCCTGATGGGATATTTATTTCTGTTTCTTTTTCTCTCTGCTAATGCAAGTCAAGTTGTCCTCACAATTGGGGCTTTTGCTTCTATAGTTGTTTCGTTTCTCATGATTGCAGAAAGATATGATTCAATAAAAGTGCTTTCCGAAATGAGTGAGAGTTATGCTACTTGTGCGGCCAAGATCAACAAAGGGAGTACGCTGCTAACGATAAATTATTCTGACAACTGGATGCTTGATAATATTCCGTCTTATATCGGGGCAGAAAAGGAAATTCTAGTTCTTGATAATTATGAAGCATCACAAGTCCATTTTCCGTTACGATGGAAAGCAAATAAAAATGCAAATTTCATTATAGGTACATTTGCAACAAGCAACAGACCATGCGTTGACTTATCCGCATACAATCAAAAAGCAGGTGTTCAGGTTGACTATATTTTACTGATGGAAAAACCAGAAGAACTAACAGATTCCTGCTGGGTGGATTTGAAAAAACAATTGTCCGCTAATTATAAAATTATCTACTCCATTCCTCAGCGTCATGCACAATTATATGGACGACTGAATTAGTTTTTTCCAAGCGATCACCCTGAAAGTGAAACCACAAACTTTTTAAGGTAATCACAACAATCAATTCACCTTAATTATCCTGGCAGTTTTCCCTTCGTAGGTACGAAGTAAATAAATTCCTTTTTCAATGGATGACAAATAAATCTCTGTTACATTGCATCTGCTGAGAATATCATCGTCGCCACGCAGCATCTAAATAAAGCAGGAGAGTCAAAGTTGTTGCCTAAATGCTCCCTGCCAATTACCGGACTCAGGTGTATTAAAAGAATTGTAACTGAACTTGCCGTGGTAGATGTAATGCCGGAAGGCGGATTCAGGCTGGTAGAGCGTGCTCCGGGAGTATCAGCGGAACAAATAAAGAATGCAACAGTAGGAAGAATGTTAATAGAAGGGGATATCCCTGAAATGGTGATTGACTAGGCTTTTTAAGTCAATATGAAGGTAGATTACCCCGTGTTCTCTTCTTTTCAAGGCGTCCAGGCCAGCACTGGCGTAAAAACTTTTTTTAGGTTCGTCCCAGGTTTTACATTAGCAGCCCATACAAACACAAGAATTTTGTCGCAAACGCTATCCATTATCATCCCTGCTTACAACGAAGCAGCTACCATTCATTTTATCCTGGATAAAGTGAGGGCAGTGAACCTAATCCAGGGGATTCAGAAGGAAATCAT
>JBDTTM010000478.1:0-3140 GCA_039930605.1 Bacteroidota bacterium | reverse complement strand
CTGATGGATCTCCTTCCGTTCCAATCGCCTGTTACCAGACCAACCTGCTTTTATTGCCAGACGGAAAAGTCCTTTATTCAAACCAGCAGGATACTACTATTGGCAGGCAATACTATGTGTACACTCCGGCCGGAGAACCTCTTGCGGTTGCCAAACCAACGTTGGCAACCGTAACGCAGACAAGCTGTTCTACTTATACGGCAACAGGTACATTATTTAATGGAATCACCGAAGGGGCCTGTTATGGTGACGACTGGCAGATGGCAACCAACTACCCATTATTCAGGATGCGCGCCGGCGGGAATGTTTATTATGCACACAGCTATAACTGGAATAGTACAGGAGTGAAGAGGGGCAACCTTGCAGACACAGCTGAATTCACGCTGCCGGTTGCATTGCCGGGCGGTGACTACTGGCTAGAAGTGGTTGTGAATGGTGTTGCTTCAGATTCATTTCTTTTCCATCCACCAATTGTGTCTGTTTCTTTCAATGGTTTACCGGATAGTGTTTGTACTATCAGCAATACTTCAACATTAAATGGAAATCCGGCAGGTGGAACATTTTCGGGAAGTGGAATAGCAGGAAACACTTTCAATCCTGCAACTGCTGCGTTGGGTAACAATACGATCACCTATACTTATACAGATTCATTGGGTTGCAACTGGGCCAGTACCCACATTGTAAATGTAAGTATCTGCCTGGGTGTGGAAGAAGTTGCAGGCATTAAATCGATTTCCGTTTACCCGAATCCTGCAGAAAATGAAGTAACGATTTCATTCAATTCAAACCATGAATATCAATACAATCTTTCATTAAATGATTTGATTGGAAGAACCATACTAGAAAAAAATGGAAATTCTGTCAATGGAAAAAATGATATCCAACTTTCACTTAATGGAATTTCTAAAGGAGTTTACACGGTAATGCTTCAAATTGGTGACCATGTAATCAAGACGAAGCTGGCAGTCGAGTAAACGTTTTTAGAATTCCTGTTTAACATCAGGCTGCGGGAGTACTAATTTCCTGGATCTTGTAAAGTCATTGATTTTTGCCCGGCTATACGAGGCTGATCAATTCCATGCTTTTATCCCACAATTTCTCTGCGACCGCGGGATCGTAATTATTTTTTTCTTTCACAAAATGATCGCCTGGTTTTTTAAAAAAGTATCCGGAGAAATTTACCTCAGGATCAGTGGCGAGGTACACGAAGTTCTTTGCTGATGCTTCCGGAGATTTGCCAACTAATTTTACAGCCATCTTCATGAAGAAATTTGAATAACGGATAATATCAGTTTTTGCAATACCCACATGGGCCATGTTCATCACTATTTTATTTTCCGGATTTCGTTTTGCAAATTCCTGTACCATTAAATGGTTTGAAAACATTTCCTGAGCCATTGCACGGATCATAGTGAAATTATTTTTCAGACTGATGTCATCAAAAAATATTTTAGCTCCTTTGATAACGGGGGCTCCAACGACAACAATTTTTGCATTTCCGTTCAACAACTCAGGCATGAGAAATTGTGTCACAGCAAAACGACTCAGGTATTGAATAGCGAAACCTTCCTCCAGTCCATCAGCTGTTACTTTATAATTAGGAAGGATGACTCCGGTAGAAAGGACAAGCGCATCAACAACATTGGTTTTTTTCCTGATCTCATCGGTCAGTGCCTTCATACCGCTGATCACCGAAACGTCTATTGAAATGCCATCTACCCGGCTGTTACCACTAATGGATTTTATTTCCTCTACTGCCTGTCCGGTCTTCGCAGCATCCCTGCCATGAATAATGATACGATAATTTTTTTTCGCAAGCGCAATTGCAATTGCTTTTCCCATTCCACTGTTTCCACCGGTGATCACTGCAGTTTTCATATTGGTTCATTTATGATTTGTACCAATGAAACAACTGCCAATAAATATAGTTTGTAAAAAAATTATTGGCTGGCCAACTTCATCAGGTCTTCAATCACTCCCGGATCAGCAGGACGTTTGGCATCGAAATTCACAATCGCTCCGTCCTTATCCATGATCATATAACGCGGAATACTGTTGATCTGAAAATAACTACATACCCTCGACTGCCAGTTACCCTGAGAATTGACCTGCGTTCCAACCATACCCATGTCGGTGATGGCTTTTTTCCAGCTTTCCTTGTCACCGTCAATGCTGATATACAGAAATGCAATCTTGTCTTTTTGTTCAGGTGTCATTTTATCATGCAGATCTTTTGAATAAGGCATCATACCACGGCATGGTCCGCACCAACTGGCCCAGAAATCGATATACACGACTTTTCCTTTCATCGCGCTGAGCAAAAAAGTTTTTCCATCCATGTCCACCATACCGATATCATCATTTGCTGCATTGGCATTCAGGTGAGCACTTGCAGGCATCATGGTAATCTGCAATTCACCTTCTTTTGGAACTTCCTGCACAGCCATTTGTTGTGCGCAGAAATTATTTACGGCAGGATAATAAACCATGTCTTTATCAGAAAGCAGCAGGGTATTCACCATGCTTCGCAGCATAGCCGGCGCAACGTGGTCTTTTTCATTGATAGAAAACTGTGCGAGCCAGTTATTGAAAACCATTCCCTTTAATTTCTCCTTTGCCACAACCACCTGTTGATCGTCATCAGAAAACCGGTCAGAAAATTTCTTAAAATTATTAGCAGTCACTGCTGCGTATCTAATATAGAATGAAACGAAAGCGCGGTAAGACTCACTTATCAATGCTTCGTCATTATTCAACATTACTTTGGCAAATTCTTCCATCACTGAAGCAGGAAGATGTTCCACTTCAGTAGACAGTGGATTACTGCTTGCCCGAAACAATGGATATGCAAACAACAAACTCCAGTAACGATACTCAATATCGTACTTGATCATTTTAATAAATGAATCACTCAGTTTCTCTTTGGCAGGAAATTTATTGAGGTATTCAATCTGGCTATTTTTGATCGCAAGTACATCCTTCTGGTATTCATCGATTTTCATATTCAGCATCCTCGCGCTCACCGCACTGTCGTTCAGCCGTGGAGAAAATTCACGGATCAGGTTGCTGAAAAATAAATTATTCTCTGAACCCTTTCCGGTAATTGAGGTTTCAGCATGAGCAGGATCATCATTAAAGCT
>JBDTTM010000477.1:0-3146 GCA_039930605.1 Bacteroidota bacterium | reverse complement strand
ATTTCCACTTCAATATTGTTCTCAAAACACCGGGATAAAAGTCAATACTTTCTCGGCAGCGAAATTTCTTTGCTCAGTTACGATTTTGAATTCAGGGAAAATAAATTAGTCCTCAAAATCCTGGATGAAAACGGCCCATCAGAAAAAATAATTCCACTTCGGGATACTGTAAGATCGGTACAGCCTGTTCCTTTAATAAACAACCAAATCTTCTTTCCTGGACAATTAACGAATACCGCGGAACATAAGCGCAATCCTGTTTTGTTAAATAATACAGAAATCATTTACCTGGGCGATCAAAACAGGGGCATCGGCTTCTATGCATTGAGAAAAATTCCGCTGGAATTGAAGTAAATCAAGTTTTCCGGAAGTCGCAAACAATTATGAATCAGAATTGTTATACGTTCCGGAATCTTTCAACCTTTTTAATACTTTTTGACTATCATTTAATTACTTTCTTTGCACATCCCCCTATGAGTTTAGTCATTGAAAATTTTTCGACTTCAGGATCAAATCCCGATGCCCGGTCTGCCGTAATACGGACGCTGCTTTATTTCAATATTTTTAATCACCCTCTCACCGAGAAAGAAATTTTCAACCTCCTCCAGCAAAAAGAAATCGTTGAATCAGGAATCGAATCCGCACTGGAATCACTCATTCACGATGGAATCATTCAGTTTCATCAAGGATATTATTTTTTGAACAATACATCCAATATTATTCAGAGACGAATTGATGGAGAATCGAATGCTGCAAAGTCTTTCGCAATTGCAAAAAAGTATTCAAAGCTCATTGCAAAATTTCCATTCGTAAGGTCAATTGCTTTGTCAGGTTCGCTGTCGAAAAAATTCATGGACAGCAAATCAGACATCGATTATTTTATCATCACTGCCCCAGGGCGTATGTGGATTGCGCGCACGCTGCTGGTCCTTTACAAAAAACTATTCCTGTTCAATTCGCATAAATATTTTTGTGTCAATTATTTTCTCACTGAAAATGCCCTGGAGGTTCCCGACAAAAATATTTTTACTGCAACAGAAATTTCATTTCTCATTCCGACTTACAACTATGAAATATATAGGAACTTCAGGGAAGCCAATGAGTGGTCTGATGATTACCTGCCCAACTTTCCATTACGTCAAAAAGAATTCCTGATCGATGAGAAAAAAAATGGTTTGAAAAAAGTACTTGAAAAAATCATGTCCGGTTATATCGGTGAAAAACTGGACGAATATTATTTCCGCCTGACATTGAAATTCTGGAAAAAGAAATTCAAACATTTCGATGATTCCACTTTTGATTTCCGGTTAAGGTCAAGGAAAAACGTTTCCAAGCACCATCCATTGGGTTACCAGGAAAAAGTGCTGACCAGTTATTCCGAAAATATTACTTCGTTTACCCGCGCCCATCATATTTCGCTTCATGCCGAAGATCCTGTTTACGCATAGTTATTTTCTTGGCTTTGACCCCAAACAGTTGGAGCACATGCAACCATATCCCCCGTTGGGGACCCTCTATGGTGCTGCCGAAATGCGAAAGAACGGATTTGATGTTTCACTTTTCGATCCGATGTTTTCCGCTTCGCCGAAGGAGATAATTCCTAAACTGGAAAAAGAAAAACCGGATTTCCTGGTCATCATCGACGATGGTTTCAATTACCTCACGAAAATGTGCCTCACCAACATGCGTGAAGCAGCATTTGAAATGATTGCCCTCGCCAAACAAAATCGAGTTACGGTAATCGTTAACAGCAGTGATTCCACAGATCATTTCGAAAAATATTTAGACAAAGGTGCAGACTACGTCATCACCGGTGAAGTGGAAATTTCTCTTCGTGAATTACTGAAGAATATAACTGCCGATTCTCCTGTTGATTCAGTAGAAGGAATTATTTTCAAAAAAGACAACAAGACAGTCGTCAACAAAAAAAGGAATGTGTTGAATGACCTGGATTCATTGCCTGCTCCGGCCTGGGACCTGGTAGACATCAGTGAATATAAAAACCGCTGGCTTCAGCATGCTGGATATTTTTCATTGAACATAAGTACCACGCGTGGCTGTCCGTTCAAATGCAACTGGTGTGCAAAACCAATTTACGGAAACAGGTACCACGTTCATTCACCGGAGCATGTTGTAGCGGAATTGAAAATGCTCCAGGCAAAATATGGTGTCAATCACTTCTGGATGACTGATGATATTTTCGGATTGAAACCGGGCTGGGTGACCAAATTTTCCGAACTCGTTCAAAAAGAAAAATTACAAATTAAATTCAAAATTCAGTCACGGGTTGATTTGCTTTTGCAGGAAGATAACATCAAAGCATTGGCTGCCTCGGGATGTGAAACGGTTTGGGTAGGTGCAGAAAGCGGTTCGCAGAAAATTCTCGATGCCATGGACAAAGGAACTACCGTTGCACAGATTCATGAAGCTTCGCGCCTGATAAAGAAACAAAACATCAACATCGCCTTCTTTTTACAATTCGGTTATCCCGGCGAAACACGGGAAGACATTCAGCAGACAATTGACATGGTGATGGAATTGATGCCGGATGATATCGGCGTAAGTGTTTCCTATCCATTACCGGGAACTAAATTTTACGACCGTGTAAAAGATGAGCTCACAGCAAAAGCCAACTGGACAGACAGCGATGAGCTTGTATTGATGTTTAAGAATAATTTCCCTTCTGCTTTTTACAAAGAACTGCAGCGTTACCTCCACAAGAGATTCAGGAGTAAACAGGGCATGATTGCGTTAAAAAATATTTTAAAAAATCCTGCCTCTATTTCTGTAAATGGAATTCTGAGGTTAAGTAAGGCACCGTTTCATTTTGCGGGGAGTTATTTGCATGCTAGAAAAATGAAGCGGCACTAATCTTACAGTACGAATAGCGAATCCCTACGGATATACGAATTGAACGAATTTGCGAATAGAGATGGTACGAATCACTACGTATCTACGAATTTACGAATAGCGGTGGTACGAAAAGCGAATCACTACGTATCTACGAATTGAACGAATAGCGGTGGTACGAAAAGCGAATCACTACGTATCTACGAATTGAACGAATAGCGGTGGTACGAAAAGCGAATCCCTACGTATCTACGAATTGAACGAATAGCGGTGGTACGAAAAGCGAATCACTACGT
>JBDTTM010000476.1:0-3154 GCA_039930605.1 Bacteroidota bacterium | reverse complement strand
TCCATTACTTTTTGCATAGCGGCATACTTGGTATAGAAAAAACCCGGTTGAGTAATTGCATCCAGTTCCGCTTCGCTGAAAGTGATTTTAGTAACTTGCTCCGCTTCGCTGAAAGTGATTTTAGTAACTTGCGCCATACATTAAATTTGCGATAAAGATAGCGTGAAGAAAATTAGTTTTTTAGTCATCAGCACATTCATAGGTCCCTTCGTGATGACCTTTTTCATTTCACTGTTTGTGCTCCTGATGCAGTTCCTTTGGAAATACATTGATGACCTCGCCGGTAAGGGATTGGAATGGACGGTCATTTTCAAACTCATGGTCTATGTCTCGGTCACGCTCGTCCCGCTGGCTTTGCCCCTGGCGATGTTGCTGGCATCCATCATGACTTTTGGCAACCTTGCCGAACACTATGAACTTGTTGCCTGTAAGTCGGCCGGAATGAGTGTGCAGAAAATTATGCGGCCATTGATTTACCTGACGGTTCTGATCTGTATCGGTGCATTTTATTTTTCTGACAATGTACTTCCCGCTGCAAATCTACGCATGAGCGCTTTACTATACGATGTAAGAAACCAAAAACCCGGACTACTAATCAAGCCCGGCGTATTTTACGATGGGATTGAAGGTTATGTGATCAAGGTTGGGAAAAAGGACAAAGACAACCAGACCATTCACAACGTAATGATTTATGACCACACAGAAAACCGTGGAAATGTGAAAGTGATCCTTGCTGATAAAGGAACCATGCTGATGAGTGATGACGACCGGTACCTGCTCCTCACTTTATACGATGGTAAAAGTTATGAAGAGCGCAGGAAACCAAAAGGTGTTGATACGAAGGCAATGATGCGGACTGAGTTTCAAAAAGAAATCATCCGCTTTGACCTGAGTGCATTCAAACTCACCCGGACCAATGAGCAATTGTTTAAAGATAATTACCAGATGCTGAATTTACGGCAACTTTCTTCTTCTTCTGATTCGATTGAGAAAAAAATAATTGACACCCGGCTATTTTACCAGAAGTACAACAGTAAATATTACACCGGTATTCCAGGGGTAAAAGCAAAAAAGCTACCGTTCACCAATGAAAACCTTGTACTGAATTTTGAAAAACAAAAGCAGGCAGCCATCCTGACTTCTGCACTCAATTCTGCACGGACGTCAAAAAATATTGCCGGTGATGCGGCCGTAGATATTACCGTACGGCAGAAAAGTTTATACAAGCATCGAATTGAATGGAACAGGAAATTTACCTTGTCCTTTGCGATTTTTATATTGTTCCTGATTGGAGCACCATTGGGTTCCATCATCCGCAAAGGCGGATTGGGTATGCCATTGGTGATTTCCGTCATCTTTTTTCTTACGTATCATATCATTTCAATCACGGGAGAAAAGTTTGCGCGTGAAGGCGTGATCGCCGTCTACAAAGGCATGTGGCTTTCATCAGTGTTATTGCTCCCGCTGGGAATTTTCCTCATGTACAAAGCCACCACTGACTCAGCACTATTCGACAGGGATGCTTATGTGAAATTTTTCAATAAATTTATTCCGAAGAAGATTTCAAGAACTGAATGAAGATACTTCAACTGTGTCATCGTGTACCTTTTCCTGCGAATGACGGAGGAAATATTGCCATGATCAGTCTTGCAGACGCACTTATTTCGCAGGGGGCTTATGTAAAGATGCTTACGCTGAATACAAAAAAGCATGAAGTGAATTTAGATACACTTACTGAGAATATCAAATCCGGCTATCATCTTGAAGCCATAAAAATTGACACCGATATTCATGTTTGGGATGCATTCCTGAATCTCTTTTCCGGTGATTCATATAACGTGAATCGTTTTTACAGTACTGCATTTGAAGAGAAATTGATCCGGGAATTGCGCCAGTTTACTTATGATGTGGTACTGATGGAAAGCTTGTTTATGACTCCTTACATCAAGGCAATCAGGGAAAATTCCAAAGCAAAAATTATCCTGCGCGCACACAACGTTGAATTTATCATCTGGGACCGGCTGGCGGCTAATGAAAAAAATATGCTCAGGCGGAAGTACCTGTCCCTGTTGGCGCAGCGGCTCAGGAAGTATGAATTGAACATCATCAATCATACAGACGCCATGCTGCCAATCACAATCGAAGATGAAAACCTTTTTAGGAAACTTGGATGCCGGGTTCCCATGCAGGTCATCCCGGTTGGAATTGATACGAAAAATTATTCTGGTGAGGTAAACCGGGAACAGGAACTTTGTTTATTTCACCTGGGAGCGATGGACTGGAGACCGAACCTTGAAGGCGTGGAATGGTTTCTCAATAAATGCTGGAAAAATATTCACGATAAATTCCCTAACCTGAAATTATTTCTCGCCGGCCGGGGATTTCCGGCTTCGATGATGGATCGAAACGATCCCAATGTTAAATGTGAAGGAGAAATCATGGATTCACAAGAATTTATGCGCGACAAACAGATCATGGTTGTGCCACTCAAAAGCGGAGGTGGAATGCGCGTAAAAATTATCCAGGGGATGGCACTCGGAAAAACAATCATCAGCACGACCATCGGCGCGGAAGGAATTAATTATACCAATGGAAGAAATATACTGGTTGCGGATACACCGGCAGAGATACTGTTACAAATAGAAAAATGCATTGTTGATCCGGCGGCTTGTTTTAAAATCGGTGAGGAAGCGAAGATTTTTGCGCTGGCAAATTTTTCGAATGAGATGATAGGGAGAAAAGTGATTGCCTTTTTAGGTAGCAGCCTTTAAACACATGTGGTGAGGTTTTTTTAGAGCAGCCTTTAACCACATAGAACACATAGAAATCAAATACGAAAAGCTATGTGTGTATTTCTATGTGCGCTATGTGGTGAGGTTTTTTTAACAACAGCCTTTAACCACATAGACCACATAGAAATCAAATACGAAAAGCGATGTGTGAAATTCTATGTGCGCTATGTGGTGAGATTTTTTTAGAACAGCCTTTAACCACATAGACCACATAGTCTGCATAGAAATCAAAGACTAAGAGCTATGTGTGTATTTCTATGTGCGCTATGTGGTGAGGTTTTTTAAGAACAGCCTTTAACCACATAGTCCACATAGTCTGCATAGAAATCAAAGACTAAGAGCTATGTGTGTATTTCTATGTG
>JBDTTM010000475.1:0-3155 GCA_039930605.1 Bacteroidota bacterium | reverse complement strand
TGAATGATGAACAAAGGTTCGGTGTGGTACACGTTTTTATTGATGTCTTCCACCCTCAATCCGGCTCCCACGGCTATGTCTGAATCGTTGAGCTGAAGTGATTTCTTATCGATATTTTTATTCAGGCCTTCTACTATCACCATGCTATTGCTTAACATGAAAGTATCTCCGATTGCAACGGTATGGGGTTTCGCCTCTTGCCATACACTGGATCCATTTTCATCTTTGTCTTCAGGAAGGTAGTAAGTGAGGTGGGTATAAATATCTTTCGAGAGAAAGTGTTTTGTTGCTGGTTCAGCCACGTTCCCCATCCTGTCGTTGATCTGGATGATTGGAACCAATTCAAATTGTTTTTCTTTGATTCCTGTTGCTTGATTCAACTTAAAATATTCAATGGTATAAAACGTATTTACGCCTTTGAGTTCTTTGCCTTTGTACACCACCCAATATTCTCCCATTGGTAAGGTGTCTGTACGCTGCTCCATCATGATATTTTCATTGTTTGGAAAATTTTTCCCCAAATCAATCATTTTCATGTTTTGTGAAATGACCTGTTTCCTCGAGTTGGAAATTAGAGCGCCGAGGAGAATGAGTGCAATTCCTGCATGCGCGATACTGGCACCGCTAAAAGTGATCTTCCCTTTCATGATGCGGAACATATAGTCCATGTTCGCGCAGAAGGCAAATACGGAAGCAAAGAAGAGTGCATAATATTGTGGAGGATACGCTTTCAAAATAAAAGCACTGGCACCTGTTATGAGAATAGCAGCAATAACTGAAAGCATTAATTTCTTTCGCACCACAACACCATCGCTTTGTTTGTACTTAAAGAACTGGCCTATGCCGATTAGCAGGCAAATGATAATTGCAACCGGAACCTGCCAACGGTTGTAATGATCAATTACATCCACCGGAGGTGCCATTTTCATCCCGGTCAGTTTATTGATGACGGGAATTGAAGTAGTAATTGTAATTTGAATGCATCCGATTAATAGTACGAGCGATCCGATAAACATCCAGAACTCCCTTGAAGAAAGTTTTTCATCTTCATGTGCAATCACAATTGATTTCCTGTTGGCAATGAGAAACCATCCTGCCAGGACAAGAAAAAATAGAATATAAAACACCAGGTGACCAGACATGCCAAGATCGGTGAAGGCATGCACAGATGTATCACCTAATATCCCGCTTCGGGTAAGGAAGGTAGAGTAGAGGACGAGGAGAAAAGTAACGATGGCAAGCAGGTAAGCTGACAGCAGGGAATGTTTTCTCGATTTGTAAATCAACATGACATGAGCTGCGCCAACAAGCGTCATCCACGGAACGAGCGATGCATTTTCCACCGGGTCCCAGGCCCAGAATCCGCCAAAGCTCAATGCTTCATAAGCCCAGGCCGCGCCCATCAGTATTCCGGTTCCGAGGATCATCACAGAAAAGAAAGTGTAGGGCAATGCAACCTCCACCCATTCATTGAATTTTTTACGCATCAATCCGGCCATTGCAAAAGCGAATGGAATGACTGTAGAAGCAAAACCCAGGAAAAGTGTTGGCGGATGAATGGTCATCCAGTAATTTTGCAATAGAGGATTTAATCCGCGGCCATCAGCGAGTTTACTGAGATAATCCGGCATTTGTACGAACGGAAGGTTGGCAAAATCCGGTGCGTCCCGAAGCAACACAAATGGATTGTTCCCGATTTTATAATTGAAAACAACCACTCCTAATATCATAGATCCAAGGAAACTTTGAACGAGAGAGACATTGATCATTACACCGCTTTCCCAGTCGCGGGCTTTGTAAATTACAATCCATGAGAGAACAGAATTCCAGAACATCCAAAGCAGGAAACTTCCTTCCTGTCCTTCCCACATACAGGAAAGTATGTAGCGCATCGGCATAATCTTATTGGAATGTTCCCAGACAAAAAAATACTCAAAGCGATGCCGCACGATAAGCGACATTATAATTCCAAAAATCCCAAGGATGGAAATGGTATGAACAGCAAAGGATTTTCTTGCAATATTTCTCCATGAATCCAGGTTGGCCCGCAGCGCGAAAATGTAACAGAATGATGAGAAGAGCGCAGAAGTAAAGGCCAGGACAACTAATAAATTGCCAAGCCTTCCCCAAATCAGTTCCTCGCCTAAATATTGTATTGTGGTCTCCATAAAACAAAATCACCCTACGGCTATGCTGAGGGTGATATTAACAAATAACATTATAATTATTCAACTAGTTAATGCTTGTCGTTGTTGCTTTGAGATCTTCCTTCGGGTTGTTGTATTTGGAAGGGCATTTCATGAGCACATCAGAAGCATGAAATTCATCTCCTGCCATTTTACCGATGATCACAATCTGTTCGCTTCTGTCAAAATCCTGTGGCTTGGTTTTATTCAGCATTACTTTGCATTCTTTTCCTTCATTGTCAGTCATGTAAAATGCAAAAAGGTTGGCATTAACTTCAGGATGGTAATCCTGTGGCTTTTCCTTATTGAGCTTACCCACTACATGAAATTCTTTATTCGGATGGTCATTTGCAATGGCGAAAGAAGCATAAGTGCTTGAATCGCTGACAGTACTCATAATAGCTGCAATGGCAATGGCAATTACTGCAAGAGCGATGATATAAGACTTTTTCATTTGTTGCGCGAAGGTACGATTTTACCTAAATAGTTTCGCGCAAATGCGAGAGCAATCATGAACAAAGAATGTATCTATAGAATAGTGCAGGAGCCTGAACATCCACACACGCCCAGCCCCTTCGCCCAGGCGAATCTGCCTAAGGCACGGCTCTCCCTACCGCCCTGGCCTATAATCAGAGGGGGTTTAAACAGCCAAAGCCAGTAATTGTAGACTTTGCAAGAAATCATACTTATTTTCCCTCTATTTTCTTCTCCAGATCTGACACTTTTTTCCCAATCATAAAAAGGTAGATAAAAAGTCCGGCCAGGATGATGGACATTATTCCGATGACGACATATATTTTTCCATCTGAACGGAAGGTATCGGCCATTTCCACATCCTGTGCATTTTGCGCTGATGCTAACAATGGAATAAAATACAAAAGTGCGATTGAGAAAGCGATTAGATATTTTTGAAATGTTTTCATGAATGTGATTCTTCGAGGTGATTTTTAATTTGATGGAGCCGTATGC
>JBDTTM010000474.1:0-3160 GCA_039930605.1 Bacteroidota bacterium | reverse complement strand
GGCAATAGGCAATAGACAAGGAACAACAGAAGACAATAGACAATAAACAATAGGCAAGGCCGTCAGAAGGTCATTTATTAATTTAAGTAAATAGTTTGATTCGGTAAAAATTATTTTTTTATAAGCACTCACCTCATCACCTCATCACTTAGTATTAACCACTCACTAACATCAATTCAGCATTCGTGTTCTCACAAATTATATTCATCCTTTTTTTTACAATAGCGGTAATTTTTTTTACGCTGAATATCAGGAAGGTCAGACGTAATATTAACCTGGGTAAACCGCTCGACAGGACTGATCGCCCAAAGGAACGCTGGATGACAATGGCTCTTGTTGCACTTGGGCAAAGCAAAATGGTGGTGCGCCCGGTTGCAGGCATCATGCATATTTTTATTTACCTGGGATTCGTGATTATTAATATTGAAGTCCTTGAAATTATCATTGACGGCATTACAGGTACACACCGCATTTTTTCCTTCCTTGGTTCATTCTATAATTTTTTGATCGGCAGCTTTGAAATATTAGCAGTACTCACTCTCGTTGCATGTTTCGTTTTTTTAGCACGCAGAAATGTATTGAAGTTGAAACGTTTCCGGATGCGTGAAATGACATCTTTTCCACGCTCCGATGCAAATGCAATTCTGATCACAGAAATTCTCCTGATGACTGCTTTCCTTACGATGAATGCTACCGATTCAGTTTTACAGTCACGGAATTTTGAACATTATATTGCAGCGGGGGCATTTCCGGTCAGCGGGATTTACGCAACTTTATTTTCAGGAATGTCATCAGAGGCATTGATGATGATAGAAAGAACTTGCTGGTGGTTTCACATCTTCGGAATCCTGGCTTTCCTGAATTACCTTCCGTATTCAAAGCACTTTCACATTCTTCTTGCATTTCCGAATGTGTATTATTCCAACCTCGAGCAAAAAGGAAGGTTTACCAACATGGGTGCTGTAACCCAGGAAGTGAAGCTGATGCTGGATCCCGCTGCAACTGTCCCCGAAGGTTACCAGTCACCGACAAGTTTCGGAGCGAAGGATGTACAAGACCTCACCTGGAAAAATTTAATGGATGCCTATTCCTGCACCGAATGTGGAAGGTGTTCAAGTGTTTGTCCGGCGAACCAGACAGGCAAACTATTGTCTCCGCGTAAAATCATGATGGATACGCGCGACCGGCTGGAAGAAGTGGGGAAAAATATAGATGCACATGGAAAAGATTTCCGGGATGAAAAAAATCTTTTTAGTTATATCCAGGAAGAGGAATTGCTTGCGTGTACCAGTTGCAATGCCTGTACAGAAGCCTGCCCTGTAAATATAGATCCGCTGAATATCATCACAGAAATGCGCCGGTACCTGGTGATGGAACAAAGCAAAATGCCTGCAGAATGGCAGATGATGATGAATAAAATTGAAACGAATGGCGCCCCATGGCAATTTGCACAGAGTGACAGGGCGAACTGGGCTAACAATGATTGATTAATTTTGCAACTATGACTCAGCAGCAAATATTTAATAAGATCAGTGATTATTTTAAAGATAAACCGGTAAAAAAGGTTTCTGTTTTTGGTTCCTATGCAACCGGGAATTTTAATTCTTCCTCTGATATTGATTTGGTTCTTTCTTTGGTTCAACCAGTAGGACTTCTTAACCTTTCGGGATATAGAATTGATCTTGAAGAGCAATTGGGTATACATGTTGATCTTGGTACTGAGAATGGAATTTCACAATTTGTGCTTCCTTATATTCAGAAAGAAATGAAGATAATTTATGAGCGACATTGAAAGGGATAGAGTAAGGGTTCAACATGTACTTCAAGCGATTGCTTTTATCGAAGAATTTGTAAAAGGGTCTCTGGTCAGGCTTTTCGTTGCAGATTATTTGCTGCAATCTGCGGTTGTAAGGCAATTTGAAATTATTGGTGAGGCAATCGCAAATATATCTGATGATATGAAGGGACAATATCCTGAGATACAATGGAAATAAATAAAAGGTTTTCGTAATTTCTTGATTCATGAATACTTTCGTGTAGATGCAATTGAGCTTTGGAAAACTATTGAGGAGGACTTACCTGTAATAAAGGAACAATTAATAAATGTTCTTACAGATATTCAGAATTAAATGATGGATTTCAAAATTGAAACATGTGCTGACTTTTCTTCGAGAGGAGAATCTCCCGAAATCCTTTTCTGGGTTGGCTGTGCAGGCAGCTTTGATGAGCGTGCGCAGAAAATCACGAAGGCGGTTGCAAAAATTCTCCACCATTGCAATTTAAAGTTTGCTATCCTGGGAACGGAGGAAAGCTGTAACGGTGATCCGGCCAAGCGGGCAGGAAATGAATTCCTTTTCCAGATGCAGGCAATGACTAATATTCAAACATTAAATGGCTATGGCGTGAAAAAAATTGTCACAGCATGTCCGCATTGCTTCAATACCTTGAAGAATGAATATCCTGAACTGGGTGGTTCTTATGAAGTGATTCACCACACGCAATTACTACAACAGTTAATCGCTGATGGAAAGCTGAAAGTAGCGGGTGGACATTTTACAGGCAAACGAATCGTGTTTCATGATCCCTGCTACCTGGGCCGCGGCAACAATGTTTACGAAGCACCACGGGAGGTCATTCAAAAGCTCGACGCAGAATTGCATGAGATGAAACGTTCACGGGCAAATGGATTCTGTTGCGGTGCCGGCGGCGGACAAATGTTCAAAGAGCCTGAACATGGAGACAAGGACGTAAACATTGCACGAACGGAAGAAGCATTGGCGCTGTCTCCAAATGTGATTGCAGTAGGATGTCCTTTTTGTATGACGATGATGACGGATGGGGTAAAAAATTTCAACAAGGAAGATGAAGTAAAAGTCTTGGACGTTGCTGAACTCATCGCGCAAGCGAATGAACTTTAAGAGCAGCCAAAAAATTCTCACGCAAAGGCGCAAAGCACGCAAAGTAAAATTGAACCTGTATTAGTCTTGGCGAGCTTTGCGTCTTTGCGAGAAAAATATCCCTGGAAATCCCCGTTAAATTTATTTTGCTCCTAAATTGTAAAGCAGAAACGAAAACACATCCGTCAGCTCTTCAATCTGCTTAAACTTCAACAAGGAAGATGAAGTAAAAGTCTTGGACGTTGCTGAACTCATCGCGCAAG
>JBDTTM010000473.1:0-3173 GCA_039930605.1 Bacteroidota bacterium | reverse complement strand
GAAAAAGAAGTTGTATCTGTAGAAGGAGAGAACCAGGTTACATTTGACTTGCTTGATATCAACAGTGGAATTTATTTCCTTACTGTGGATACGAAGGATGAAAAGACAAAGACGATAAGGATTGCTATTGAATAAGCAGATCAAGGATTTTTGAAAGGAACCAAAGCCGACCTGCACTAACAGGTCGGCTTTGGTTTTTTGTTTTTATCCGAAAGAGGAATATTGACGAAATTTTCAAATAGAAAAATATACCGGGGTATAAGCAGAAAAAAGGAGGTGGAATAACCCGAAGAATAAAGCAACTGTACCGATGTATGGAAATATAGAATGGGCAATTGATTTTATGCATGACAGCTTAGCTAATGGCAGAACCATAAGAACGTTAAATATTATCGATCCATATAACCGGGAATGCAAAGGAATTTTTATTGCACATAGCATACTTCAGTGGCCAAATTGGTGGTCATAAAATAAGTTACTATTTTCAATGATAAAAAGCGGGAGGGCAGCATTGTCCTCCCGCTTTTCTATTTATAATTGCAGTGAAATAATATTTCTACTTTTATCCTGGCTTAAAAGCCACCCCAATGAAATTTCGGAGTATTGCTTTTTTATTCATTCTTCATGCTTCAGTAAGTTATTCGCAGGGTGCAACTGACAGTCTCAAAAATGCCATCAATAATGCCCCGGATGATACCAATAAGGTAAACGTACTTATTGATCTGAGTAAAGGCTACCTCGAATCAGATCTGGATACTGCATTGCAATATGCGAATCAGGCAAAAGCCCTTGCTGAAAAACTGAATTATCCTGCGGGAAAAGGATGGGCATTGAAGAAAGTCGGACAGGTCTACAATCTGAAAAGTGATTACGTAAATGCACTCGAAGCATGGAAAGAGGCACTGAAAATTTTTGAAAACAACGGCATCAGGGTTGGTTCCGCAAATATGCTGAACAACATCGGTGTGATCTATTACAACAAAAGCATGGAAGACAGCGCACAGGATTATTACCTGCGGTCGCTTAAGGTAGCTGAGGAGATCAAAGACACATTGCGTATTGCAACTGCGCTGGCAAATGTCGGCGGTGTGTACAGCAATAAGGAAGCGACATTCGACAAGGCACTCGAGTTTCACCACAGGGCATTGCAGATGGCAGTTGCCATAGGCGACAGTGAACTGATCGGAAACAGCAATGCAAACATCGGAGAACTATTTCTTACCAAATCAATCAAAGAGGCGAAGGACTCTGCAGATATCAATAAGAACATAGATTCTGCCTTGATCTACCTGATGGCAGCGAAGGAAATGTTTGCAGGCACAAGCAATTTGCCTTATGCATTGAATAACATCGGAAAAGTTTACCGGCAGAAAAAAGAATATGACCGCGCCATTCAATTTCACCATGAGGCATATGAAGCAGCAAAAAAACATGACGCCGGGCTGGATATGGGACAGGCACTGCTAAGCATTGCCCAGGCAGATACGTCGAAGGGAGACTATCGCGCTGCCATTCCGGTTTACCTCGAAGCAGAAGGAATTTTCAACGGAATCGGAATTGAAGAGAGCTATGATATTCAATACGTGTATGAAGGACTTACGGCTTCCTATTCGAAGATCGGCGACTTCGGAAATGCCTTTAGGTATCAGACGATGAACATTGAAGTAAGAAAGAAAATCTATGACCTTGAAGTAGACAAAAAACTCGGCACCAAATTGTTCGGCTATAACCTTGAGAAAAAACAGGGAGAGATCAATCTCCAACAGGAAGTAATCGCCCGACAGAAATTAATCCGCAATGGTTTCATTGGTGGCTTTGCTGTAGTCCTTTTGTTTGCCGGCATATTTTTATCTCAGCGAAATCGCATCAGCAAAGAGAAAAAACGCAGTGATGAATTGTTGCTGAACATTCTTCCGGAAGAAACTGCAGAAGAATTAAAAGCGACCGGAACAGCCAAAGCAAAGAGCTTTGACCTGGTAAGTGTGCTCTTCACAGACTTTAAAAATTTTACGCAAGCATCAGAATTACTTTCCCCGGAAGATTTGGTTGCGGAAATCAATCACTGTTACAGCGAGTTCGACAAGATCATTACGCGGCTAGGAATCGAAAAAATAAAAACGATCGGAGATGCATACATGTGTGCGGGAGGATTGCCTGCCACCAACGCAACCAATCCTGTTGATGTTGTACAGGCCGGCTTGGAAATGGTAGCGTTCATCGAAAAAAATAAACAGGAGCGCATTTCCAAGAACCAACCTTTCTTTGAATTGCGATGTGGCGTTCATACCGGTCCTGTTGTTGCTGGGATAGTCGGTATCAAAAAATTCGCATACGACATCTGGGGCGACACTGTGAACACCGCTTCACGCATGGAATCTTCCGGCGAAATCGGAAAAGTGAACATCAGCGGAACCACTTATGAGCTGGTGAAAGATAAATTCGAATGTGAATACCGTGGCAAGGTGAAGGCGAAGAACAAAGGAGAGATTGATATGTACTTTGTTAGCCGTAGCCTTGGCGTAGGATAACTTTGTTAACCGCCACCCTTCACTAAAGTAATGGGTGATGAAATCCCGGAGATTGATTTCGGAAGGTTTTAGTGTGGGGGCTTCCTTTAAATAAATGTTGTACGCAAATTGACCACCATTGCATTTAATCCCCAGATCCTTATATGACTTTAAAAACGCAAATTACATTTAAGGAATATTTAAAGTTATTATTGGGATTGACATATAGAAAGCCGATTATGCTTTTAATTCTTTTTATTGATCTTGCTATGATGGTTTGGATATGCGGTTATTATTTTAGTCCGCTACCTCTCCCAAAGCCGACAATTTATCAATTTATCACCTTAATATTAATTTCAATTGTTCAACCATTGGTAATTTATAATACCATTTGGAGAAATTATAAATCGAGCACTCATCTTGGAGAACTACTTGAAATTGAGTTAACAAAAAACGAGATCAAAATACACGGTGAATCATTTTTCCTGGAAGTCAAATGGGGCAAAATATTTAAAATCGTAGAGCACCGAAATTGGTTTTTAATTTATCAAAATACATTGTCTGCGATAGTTATTCCAAAAAATGATTTTCACGGCGGAGAACTGGAAGATTTTATAGAAATATTGAAAGGAATTACAAATGTGCCAATTCATTTGAAAAGTAATA
>JBDTTM010000472.1:0-3200 GCA_039930605.1 Bacteroidota bacterium | reverse complement strand
GTGCTTCTTCGAGTAGGGGATACAGGTTTTTATATCTCGCCGAAAAGTGGCCAATGATCAACCGTTTCACTTCAGCCAACTTTGCAATTGTAGCCGCCTGAGCTGCAGTGCTGTGAAAAGTTTCTTTTGCACGGTCGGCTTTGTCGCTTAAGAAAGTGGATTCATGGTATAGAAGGTCAATATTCTTGAGAGTCGGCACCAATGACTCATCATAAATTGTGTCAGAACAAAATGCATAGGAGCGGGGAGAATGCGGATTGGTCGTCAACTCTATATTTGAAATCACAGTACCTTTTTCATCTGTGTAATCCTTCCCGTTTTTTAAATCTCCGTAAGCACTAACCGGAATATTAAAATGAATCAGTTGTTCGCGAATCAGCTTTCTCAGCTTGGGCTTCTCCCGGAAAATAAATCCTGTACAGGGAATCCGGTGACTCAGGATAATGGTATTGACAACCAGGTCGTCATCCTCATATATCTTCTCAGCATTCTTTGCATCCAGAAAATGATAAACGACTGTGTAACGAAGCGTTGTTTGAGAATGTAATAATTGGATGTCCACCATCTCTTTCAATTCCGGCTGACAATAAAGGTGAAGATCTTCCGAGCGTCCCTGTAAATGCATCGTGCTCATCAATCCCATCAAGCCGAGGTAATGATCACCATGCAGGTGACTGATAAAAATGTGATTGATGCGATGAAACCGGATGTGATAGCGGTTTAACTGGATCAGCGTGCCTTCACCACAGTCCACAAGGAATAGTTTCTCATGTATATTGAGAACCTGCGCTGTCGGATGTCGTTGATAAATCGGTGTCGCTGAACTGCTGCCGAGAATATGAACCTCAAATGTCATCGGTTCTACTCATTGTCCACAATCATTCGCTTGGTAACAGAATTTTTATCGCTGCTGATTGTATAGAAATAAATCCCCGGTTCAAATTCCCTGGCATTGAAAGTAATTTTGTTCATGCCGCTCTTTGCCCAAACCATCTTTGTGGAAATAGTCTTGCCAAGCATGTTTGATACTTTCACTGTTATCATCGAAGCTTTAGGCGAAACATATTCAACTGTGGAAATGCCATGAAACGGATTAGGATTATTTTGCAACACTTCAAATTTGCTGGTGCCCAAAGAAGAAATTCCGACATTGTCATCGACCTGGATATAATAATAATCCACGTTGGCTGATTGAGAAGGAAGCGTTGTTCCTGTCCCGGTAATGTGACCGTAAACAGCAACTTCTACATGAATCTGGTATACCATGCCAACTTCACCGCCTGTAGGAGCAGGACCCTGCAACAAAATGCAGGCATCTGATCCGCCAAGAAATACACAGGTTACAGGTGTACAGTTATAGGTATAACCTGCAGGAAGTCCGGTAATGTTTGTCGCAATAAGACTGTCAATCGTCACAGGAACAGTAATCGGTCCGATCATCGTTGTAGTATCTGTCAATACCTTCAACTGTATCACAGTAGAATATGGAATACCTACAATTGCATGTGGAAGGTTTGTTGCGCTATCAGGATATACACCCGGCTCATTGTGCGTGACGCTGGTATCAGGCACGCATTGTGCGAATGAACCCAAACTGATAAGTCCCGCAACAACGAGGAATAATAATTTTTTTTTCATGTGGATCTGGTTTAAGAATCAGCCTTTGTGCAACTGTTTTTCTATTTCATCCATGAAAACAAAATCAATGGCTTCATTCACCGTTGGTACAATGCTCAACATGTTATCGAGTTGAGAAATGGCAATGAGTTTGCGTACATGATCCTGTAAATTAGTTAGGATAAAACTACCCCCGGCATCCCTGCATAACCGGAAACCGGTAAGCAAAGCGCTGAGACCTGAGGAATCACAATATTGTGTTTCGCTCATGTCCACAATCATATTTTTATATTCTTGTTGGTGAAGTAAAAGGAATTCTGCTTTTAGTTCAGGAGCAACCAGAGTGGTTAGTTTTGCTTCCTGAATTTTGAGCAGTACATATTTTTCCTGCTTGTCAATTGTAAATTTCATAACTTTAGGTTTGCGTAAAAATACTACTTAAAATCCGAATGTCGGTAATCAAAAACCGACTTATTAACACGGAATAATAGAATATTGTTGATTTAGGGGATTTTAGCAACACTGTCGAAGTAGCAAGTTGCAAATTGTAGATTTATTTTCCCCCTTCATATAAGTCTATTGCAGACTTGTTTTATAAATACTTTAAGCGATATCAGGGAAACGCTGAAAGGTTTTCCTCTGTGAACCTCCGTGTCTCCGTGGTTAATTTTTTTTTAATTTCATTTTGAATGATATTATTAAGCACCGAAAGATTTAACCACGGAGCCACTGAGGGCCACGGAGAACAGCCAAAGAAAAATGTGTTAGTTGATTTTGTCTGAATTGAGGTAGTGATTCCTTGTAAAGCTGTCGTAGATAAAACCGTAAGTTCGCCACCTCGTTTCAAAACCTATTTATGATTCCTTTTTCCCCTCCCAGGATAGACCAGAAAATTATCGATGAAGTAACAGCAGTACTCAAGTCGGGTTGGATTACAACCGGTCCACGAACGAAACTTTTTGAAAATAAACTGGCAGAATATTGCGGTTGTCAGTCTGTATTGTGTCTAAACTCAGCAACTGCCGGACTCGAAATTATGCTGCGTTGGTTTGGCGTTAAGCAGGGAGATGAAGTGATCGTTCCCGCATATACTTATTCTGCTACTGCCAATGTGGTGATTCATTGCGGAGCCACTCCTGTGTTTGTTGATGTAAAAGATGACTTCAATATTGACGTAGCTGAAATCGAAAAAGCAATCACTTCAAAAACAAAGGTTGTGATGCCTGTTGATTTCGGTGGATATCCCTGCGACTACGATTCCATCAATACGCTCGTTGGGCGGGATGATATCCGAAAGAAATTCATCGCGCAGTCGCCTGAACAGAAAAAACTTTCGCGCATCATGGTTTTGTCTGATGCCGCACATTCTCTTGGTGCCTGGTACAAAGGCAAACGCACCGGTTCATTGACCGATATTTCTGTGTTTTCTTTTCATGCCGTAAAAAATCTGACTACAGCAGAAGGTGGCGCTGTGGGTTTGAATCTTCCGGTACCTTTTAATAATGAAGAAGAATACAAAAAGTTATGTGTGACTACATTGCACGGTCAGAATAAAGATGCGCTTGCCAAGATGCAAAAAGGAA
>JBDTTM010000471.1:0-3207 GCA_039930605.1 Bacteroidota bacterium | reverse complement strand
ATCAATTACCAGGTGAAAACGGTCAATATCGTTTTGTACCCGTAAATCAAAAGGTGTAGTAATCGTACCTTCTTCTTTATAACCTCTTACGTGAAGTTTGTGATTAGAACGACGATAGGTAAGGCGGTGAATCAACCACGGATAACCATGGAAGTTAAAAATGATGTGCTTGTCTTTGGTGAAAATAGAATCGTAATCCTGATCACTTAATCCATGTGGATGTTCTGAAGATGATTGTAGTTTCATCAAATCAACCACATTAACTACTCTTATTTTTAGATCTGAAAGATGTTCGCGCAATATGGATACAGCAGCCAGTAATTCCAGCGTAGGCGTATCACCACAGCAAGCCATTACGATATCGGGTTCTGTTCCCTGATCATTGCTTGCCCATTGCCATATACCAATGCCTTCGGTACAGTGCACTGCTGCTTCATCCAAGGTAAGCCATTGAGGAAGCGGATGCTTACCGGCAACTACAACATTTACATAATGACGGCTGCGCAGACAGTGATCAAAAACTGATAAGAGGCAATTTGCATCCGGTGGCAAATAAACTCTTACAACATCTGCTTTCTTATTTATTACATGATCCAAAAAACCAGGATCCTGATGGGTGAAGCCATTGTGATCCTGCTGCCATACATGCGAAGCCAGCAAATAATTCAGAGAAGAAATCTTTCTGCGCCAGGGGAGTTCCAATGTTACTTTAAGCCATTTGGCATGCTGACTGAACATGGAATCAACAATGCGGATGAATGCTTCATAACTATTAAACAATCCATGCCTTCCGGTTAATAAATATCCTTCTAGAAACCCTTCACATTGATGTTCACTCAGCATAGAATCCACTACCTCACCCGAAGGTGAAAGAAATTCATCATACTTTTCCGTTCGTACATCCCACTGACGATTCGTTGTTTCAAAAACCGCACCGAGGAGGTTCGACAAGGTTTCATCAGGACCGAATATACGAAAATTGTGATGATCGCGGTTTAGCGTAGCTACATCTTTTAAAAAATTTCCAAGTACCATTGTATCCTGTCCTGTTACTGCTCCGGGTGAAGGAACGTGAACTGCATGATCATGGAAATCAGGCATATGAAGATCCTTCAAAAGTATACCTCCGTTAGTGTGCGGATTTGCTCCCATTCTCCGGTTCCCTTTTGGAGCCAGGTCAGCCAGCTCCGGCACTAACCGGCCATTCTCATCAAATAACTCTTCTGCTTTATAACTCTTCATCCAGCTTTCCAAAAGCTTGACATGATCGGGATGATCTGCATCCACGAGAATCGGAACCTGATGGGAACGGAATGTACCTTCGATCTGAAGACCGTCTACCACTTTAGGCCCTGTCCATCCTTTAGGTGATTTAAAAACAATCATCGGCCAGCGTGGTCTTGTATTATCATTGGACTCTCTGGCTCTTACCTGAATTCTGTGAATTTCCTCTATTGCTTTGTCCAAAGCAGCTGCCATCATCTGATGCATAGTTTCAGGATCATCGCCTTTTACAAAATAAGGTATCCAGCCGTTACCAAGGAAAAATTGTTCCAGTTCATCATCTTCAATACGCGCTAATATGGTTGGGTTGCTGATCTTATAACCATTGAGATGTAGGATCGGCAATACGGCTCCATCTGTTATTGGATTCAGTAGCTTATTGGATTGCCATGAAGTAGCTAAAGGTCCGGTTTCGGATTCCCCGTCACCAATTACGCATGCTACAATCAATCCGGGATTATCGAAGGCAGCACCAAATGCATGGCTAAGTGAATATCCAAGTTCACCTCCTTCATGGATTGATCCCGGCGTTGTTGGTGCCACATGGCTTGATATTCCGCCGGGAAAAGAAAATTGCTTGAAAAGTTTTTTCAAACCGGCTTCATCTTGTGTTACATTGGGATATACTTCAGTCCAGGTTCCTTCGAGGTAAACATTTCCTACAAGGGCAGGACCTCCGTGACCGGGACCAGCTATGTAAAACATGTCCAGATCGTACTCTTTGATGATTCTGTTCAAATGAACATAAATAAAATTCTGACCCGGAGTAGTGCCCCAATGTCCAACTACAATTGGTTTTACATGTGATAATTTAAGGGGTTCTTTGAGCAGCGGATTATCGTAAAGATAAATTTGACCGACAGACAGATAATTAGCTGCTCGCCAGTATGCATTTATCTTTTGAAGCATTTCTTTTGATAACGGTTCTGCAGTTGAATTTATATTTGAAGTACTCATAATTCCTGTTATTTATTTTTTAAAACAAAATTTTGCAAAACATATTTCGCGATTATTAATTCCTCGTTGGTTTTTATAACACGAACCTCAACCTTGCTGTTATCATTTGAAATAATAGTTTCATTATTTTTATTTCTGTTACTGTTTAAATCTATCCCCAGAAATTTGAGATTTTCACATATTTTACTCCTGATTTCGGATAAATTTTCTCCAATGCCTCCTGAAAATACCAAAGTATCCAGACCGCCTAGGGCGGCAGCAAATGAACCGATCCATTTTCTGATTTGATAACAAAACAATTCTATTGCTTCGGCAGCGCGTATGTCAGTATGTTGTAATTTTATTAATTCTCTCATGTCCGGGCTTGTTTCTGAAATCCCCAACAATCCTGATTGGTGATTAATCATATGACTAAATTGTTCAGGGCTGAGTTTTTCAGACATCATTAAATAACTTGCAGCACCGGGATCAAGATCACCAGTACGTGTAGACATTGGCAGCCCGGATGTCGGAGTAAATCCCATACTTGTGTCTATACTCTTACCATTTTCTACTGCTGCAAGACTTGCACCGCTTCCAAGATGTGCCAGTATTATTTTTCCTCCCGCAGTTTTTATTCCTGCTGTTCTTTCAAGTTCTTCCATAAGAAAAGCATAAGAAAGTCCATGAAAACCGTAACGATGAATTCCCTTATCAAAATAGCTGCGAGGTATGGTTAACCATTTTGCAACTTTTGGCATGCGGGTATGAAATGATGTATCAAAACAGGCAATCTGTGTCAATGCGGGATAACGCTTTTTAAATTTTTCTACGAGTGTAATTTCTTCAGGTAAATGTTCGGGATCATAAGCGCTGATCTTTTTTAATTCATCCAGTAATTCCGGAGTAATAAGTTCAGGTTGTGTATGTTTCATTCCGTGAACAATTCTGTGACCTATTACACTGACTGAATTGAAATTTTCCAGT
>JBDTTM010000470.1:0-3209 GCA_039930605.1 Bacteroidota bacterium | reverse complement strand
TTTTATTTCAAGCAGAGTTGCCAGATGATGGACAGTGTATTGTCTTACAATGTAATCGGGGAAATAAAAGGCAGCACTTATCCTAAGGAAATTATTGATATAGGCGGACACCTTGATTCATGGGAAACAGGCAGGGGCGCTTCTGATGATGGCACCGGTGTTGTACAGAGTATTGAAGTGTTGCGGTTATTTAAAGCGACAGGTGTAAAACCAAAACGCACGATCCGCGCCATTGCTTTCATGAATGAAGAGAATGGATCGAAAGGCGGAAAGAAATATGCGGCAGTGGCTGAACAGAAAAAAGAACAACACATTGCTGCCATGGAAAGTGATGCCGGTGGATTTACACCAATGGGATTCGGGCTGAACATGAAAAAAGAACAGCGGGAAAAAGTTCTTCAATGGAAAGACCTTTTCATCCATTATGGTTTGTGGAGCTGGGATGGTGATGGCGATGGCGCGGACATTTCCCCGATGACAGACAAAGGCGTTCCCGGATTTGGTTTGGCAGTAGATTCCCAACGATACTTCAACATTCACCATGCTGCAAGCGACACGTTTGATAAAGTAAGCCGCCGCGAACTGGAGCTGGGCGCAGCTTCTATGGCCGGGCTGATATTTTTAATAAGTGAATACGGTTTGTAAATAAAGCTTTTGCCACGAATCCCGATAGCTATCGGGAACAAAGCCACGAAGAAATTATAAAAAACTTTGTGCCGTTGTGCCTTGGTGGCAATTTTCCTTTTTGAATTCAGTTTTCATTATTCGTATATTCGTATTCTATTGGTAATTCGGTGAGATATATGGAAGGATACAATTTTAAAATAGTGGGGAAGCAACAGTTCCCGCGGCTTGTGAGGTGAGTCATAGTTTTTACTTTACCTTTGCAGGAAAGAAAGAAAATGGGACTTGTCTATTCTCAAATAATTTTATCAAACCCTGTAAAGCAGGATTTACAGCCCCTCACAGTTAAATGTCTTGCTGACAGCTGGTCAACATATCTTGAAATTCCGCAACATATTGCAACGCAATTACAACTAAATGTACTGGAAAACCGTGAAGCGACTACTGCAGACGGAAGTTCTCATACCGTTCCTTATGCTGGTCCGGTACAAATCACTTTTGAAATCAGGAATTGTTTTGTTGGTGCTTTGATAATGGGAAACGAAGTTTTATTGGGAGCTGTACCGATGGAGGATATGAATCTTGTTGTGCTTCCCAAATTATTGAAACTAAGTGTAAATCCAGAAAGCCCTAACATAGCGCGCGGTCACGCAAAATAGTTTTATGAAAGAAAAAACTGACGTCCTGGTAATCGGTGCCGGTCCTGCAGGAACTATTTCCGCTTCCATTTTGAAGAAGGAAGGATTCAGTGTCAAAATAGTGGAGAAACAACAGTTCCCTCGTTTTGTAATCGGGGAAAGTTTGTTGCCACGTTGCATGGAACATCTCGAGGCAGCAGGATTGCTGGATGCTGTGAAAGCACAGGGCTTCCAGGAAAAATTCGGAGCCAAATTTGTACGCGGAGAAGAAATATGTGATTTCAATTTCTCTGACCAGTTTACCAAAGGATGGAACTGGACCTGGCAGGTACCACGTGCGCAGTTTGACAAAACGCTTGCAGATGCCGTAGAGAAAAAAGGCGTTCCGATTGACTACCGCACAGGAGTTACCGATATTAAATTTCACACCGACCATTCCATCACCACAGTAGAGTATGCGGACGGATCAAAAAAAGAAATCGAAGCAAAGTTTATTGTGGATGCCAGTGGATATGGCCGCGTGATTCCACGCATGTTAAACCTGGATGAACCGAGCGGCTTTCCCGTCCGCAAAGCATTCTTCTCCCACATCAAAGATTTAAAACGCGCTGAAGGAACTGATGGAAACCGTATTACCGTTGTTGTACATACAAAAGATGTGTGGATCTGGATCATTCCTTTCAGCACAGGTGTTACTTCTGTCGGGTTTGTCGGCACGCCGGAATTTTTCGAGCAGTTCAACGGCAACGATGAAAAAGCTTACCGAACCATGATTGCTGCAAATGCAAATACAGCAGACCGTTTCAAGGAAGCTGAATTAATTATGGCTCCTACGGTGATTGCTGGTTACGCCATCACCACCAAAAAATTATACGGTGACGGATTTGTACTCACCGGTAATGCAACAGAATTTCTCGATCCTGTTTTTTCTTCCGGAGTTACGTTTGCCATGGAGAGCGGACATACTGCAGCAAAATTAGTGGCACGTCATTTAAGAAATGATGCATCCGTCGACTGGCATAAAGATTACACCACACACATGATGCAGGGCATCAATACTTTCCGCAGCTATGTGTCGGGCTGGTATGATGGTACACTACACGATATTTTTTTCGCGCGCGATATCAAAGAGAGTTTCAAAAACCAGATTTGTTCTGTGCTTGCAGGTTATGTGTGGGATCTGAATAATCCATTTGTGAAGAAGCACGATACGGCATTAAAGGCGCTGGCAAAAGTGATTGAAATCAATAAGACAGAAGTATAAAGTACGGAGTAGTAAGAAAAAAACAAGGAGGCATTGAATGCAATGATCTTGACCGAGTACTTAAAACAATGTACATTATTTATTCTTTGTGGAGAGAACAGCCTTTTAACACATAGATTCTAAAGAAAAACATAGAACAGCCATTAGACACATAGAAAACATAGAAGCACATAGAAGCACATAGAACAGCCGATATGAAGGGTGGGAAACATAGAGCATCAAAAAAACATACGACTTAATGTGCCTATGTGTTTTAATGCATTTTTTTCTACGAGGGACATGACGCTATGAAATGCAGGTCATGCTAAATTAGCCCCGGCTGCAACGGAAACCCTGCACGGAGTGCAGGTTGCAGTGGAAGACGGGACGGAATATGCTCTGGAGACAGAAACACCCGCTACAAAAAATCAAAATCCGCCAGTAGCTCCGCTTGAATATAAACTTAGTGGCTCGCCTTCGCAAAGCTTGCGCCACCGCTGTAGCTTTAGCGCACGCGGTCAGCGGAGCAAGGCTTTGTGCCTTCGTGGCGAAATTTTTCTGTGGTCAAACAGTCGCCTTAAGTCCAGGGAATTGTCTTAGTACTTAATACATAGTACTTTATACTTTCTTCTAATTCTCCTGCAGGTACTTCCTCACAAACCGTATCGCCATCGCGCCTTCTCCGACTGCCGAAGATATTCCTG
>JBDTTM010000469.1:0-3233 GCA_039930605.1 Bacteroidota bacterium | reverse complement strand
GTAATGAAGTTGATGATTCCCTGGTAGGTCAATAAACTCCGGTATCCATCGCCATAGCCTGTTTCAGAATAAACACTTAATACATCTTCACTTCCATAAAGGATGATGTTCATGGCTTCCTCGCTGATATCTTCGATAGGTTCAGAAAGCGTGAAGTTGTGTTTTCTTCCCAATGCAATCAGCTGCTTGAAAATCCAATTGTCTCTTTGAGCGCCCAGCGGTGCAATTCCTCCTGCTTTAATGCTGACCTTGGGATCCGGAATAATACTCTTAAGATCTATTTCTGAAATCGTACCAAGGCCGTTGCATTTTTTACAGGCGCCATAAGGGGAGTTGAAAGAAAAGGTGTTCGGCTGCGGTTCATCATAACTGATGCCGGAAGTAGGACACATCAGGTGGCGGCTGAAATAAGTTTCTTTATCAGTATCACCTTCAAGTAACATCACTGTGCCTTTTCCTGTCTTCATTGCGAGCGCAAGTGATTCTGCAATGCGTTGTTTGCTTGCAGCATTCACAATAGGTTGATCAATCAGCAATTCGATGTCATGTATTTTATACCTGTCGAGTTGCAGATTCTTTTTCAGGTCAACAATCTTTCCGTCTGTCCTTACTTTCAAATATCCTTGTCCACTGAGCTGTTCAAACAACTCCCGGTAGTGGCCTTTGCGGGCCCTTATCAATGGAGCAAGAATTTTAATTTTTTTATCCTTGAATTTTTTCAGGATGAGATCCAGTATCTGGTCATCACTCAGCCTTACCATTCGCTCGCCGGTTACGTAGGAAAATGCATCGGAAGCTCTGGCATATAGCAATCGCAAAAAATCATAGATTTCTGTAATCGTTCCGACAGTTGATCGCGGATTGAGATTCGTGGTTTTCTGTTCGATGGAAATGACAGGACTCAGCCCTGTGATCTTATCTACATCGGGCCGTTCCATACTTCCGAGAAATTGCCTTGCATAGGCAGAGAAACTTTCCATGTATCTCCTTTGACCTTCTGCATAGATCGTATCAAACGCAAGCGAAGATTTGCCGCTTCCGCTCAGCCCTGTTATCACGACCAACTTGTTGCGCGGAATAATGACGTCAATGTTCTTCAGGTTGTGAACGCGCGCTCCATATATTTCCAGTTGTTCTTCCTGACTTTGTTTTTCTTTTTTACCCTTCACTTATTAATTCTCCTATGGTTAATTTTTGCAAAGATCGTAAAAAGTAAACCGCCGGCTACATGGTTCAGTGATAGTCGTGGATTAATTGGAATTGAGATCAATGGCTTGAGCCACGAATTCCATTAATTCTCACGAAGGAGGAATTTGCCAAATTTATATTTAACGTCTGATAAATTGAAGGAACAGCCTCGTCAAAATCAACCTTTTACTTTATTGACACCAACATCTGGATTTGTGTTAATTCGTGAAAATAGTGGCAGATTTTGAAATTGACCCTGTGCTTTTCGTATGGACTTTTTACATTCAAATATTTTGAAGGATTATACGTTACCAATCCCATAAAACTTTCTTTACTTTGTAGCATGCGACAATTACCACGATTTGTATTCATCTTTTTACTTTTTCCATTGATTTCTTTTGCGCAGGTGGGTGGAAACGCTATCTATTCATTTTTGAATATTCCTGCTTCTGCCCGTATTGCTGCAATGGGCGGTACCTTCATCGCTGTAAAGGACAATGATCTTAATTGCGCCCTTCAAAATCCTGCCGCGTTGAATCCCTTGATAGATAAATACCTTTCACTCAGTGGGGTCAGTTATTTCGACGGGATTAAATTCGGAGATGCAGCGTTTGCAAAAGACTTCGGCAAAAGAGGGACTTTTGATGTCTGGATGCATTATGCCAATTATGGAAATTTTAAAGAAGCAGATGAGACAGGGATTATCAATGGAAGTTTTACCGCTGCTGATTATGCCCTGAGTTTGGGTTGGGGTTACCAGTTGAATAAATTATTTTCTGTAGGAGTAAATCTCAAAGGCATTTACAGTGATTACTACATCATGAATTCCTGGGGAGTGGCTGCTGATATCAGCTGCATGATTCATGATACTGCCAGTGGTTGGTCAGCCACATTGCTCGCAAGAAATATCGGAGTTCAGCTAAAGACGTATGTGCCGGACAACAGAGAACCATTACCGGTTGAAGTGGTGGCAGGAGTCTCCAAGAAATTCGCTCACGTCCCGGCCCGTTTAAATTTTACCTGGAGACACCTTGAAAAGTATGACATTAATTATATTGATCCGAATGACCAGTCAAATTACGATGCATTAACCGGTGAGTATAAACCTGTTGATTATAATTTATGGGAAAAGGGGTTGCGACATGTAACTATTGGAACAGAAATTCTCCTCTCTAAAAATTTTCATCTCCGTGCTTCTTATAATTTCCAGAGAAGGCAGGAGCTTTTAGTTGAATCAAGACCGCGTACTGTTGGCTTGTCTTTAGGGGTAGGATTAAAGATCAGCAAGTTCATCATCAGCTACGGAAGGGCGAGCTATCACCTTGCCGGTGCAAGCAATCATTTTTCGATTGCGGTGAATATCGGTGAGTTTGGGAAGAAGAAAGGCTGACTTGATTAATCAAAGATTTTTCACTTCCAATGTCCTGAAATATTCTTTGTCGAATATCCTGAAATAAATCCATGAAGGGTACCAGTTGTAATAAGGCCATACCTTCCTGATGTTACGCTTTTGAGATTCAAAGGCACACATAAAGTTTTTCTTCTTGTTCCCGAAATCATTTATTTGAACAAATACATCCGGTTCCGGCATTCCTTTTACACCATAAATTATTTTGCCGGATTGATGAGCCGGAAGAGGGCTAAAAATTTTTTCTTCCTGGGAATGGGGAAATACAGATTGGTATATTTTCTTCACAGGGAAATCAATAGTATCTTTAAAAAGTCTGCATACATCATTGATGCACCTGCTTATTGCAATATGTTGCGGATGTCCATATCCACCGATTACATCATCCAGTGTAAAGATGACTGATGGTTTGTATTTAAAAATGGCGTTTGCGATAATATATTTAAGCGTATCCAGTTTAAAATATTCCGGAAAGCGTAGGTAGGGGACAGGCATCCATGGTTCAGGAATTGTGTCGGAACCATTTAAGATATCAACATCCACGAGCTCCAGATTTTTTATTCCGGAAATGGAGGCGGCATTTTTTATTTCTTCCTTTCGAACCAGGTTCTCTTCACTTTTCCACGATCCATAGAAG
>JBDTTM010000468.1:0-3234 GCA_039930605.1 Bacteroidota bacterium | reverse complement strand
CTACAATACATTAAGGTATTATTTCCAATAAAATTACAATTTTTCATCCAGAATAACGAGCCATTGCTCAGATCTGTAAAATAATTACAATAATCGGTGAGATAAGCGTTATTTAAGCCATAGCTGTTAAAATGGCAATTGATTATTTTTATTGCCGTTTGAGTTAAGCCACCACCATATAAACGACACAATGAACTACTATAATTTGTATTGAAAGAACAACAATTAAAAGTCAATCTTTTATACTTTGGTGCGGGTTCATAACCTAAACAAACCAAAAACTTTTTTGGACCTGCGGCTCCTGTTGGATTTGCGCAGTCATATTTGCAATCTAAATTAAAATCCCAAGTATGAATTCCATCTGGATCTTCATATTCCTCATTAAATGAACATGAATTAAAAATCATCTTGTCTACTTCAGTTGGTGAATCATATGAGTAATTTATTGTCCCGTAAAAATCACAACAATCAAAATGACAACCAGGAGTTGTTAAGAAAATTGGATTCCCTGCTTGAAATTTTGTATGAGGAATTCCTGGACTAAATTCACTACCTACAAAAGTACAATGCTTAAAGGTAAAATCTCTTTCATTTGTTGGAGGAACTTCACTATTTGTTACACCATTTAAGTAATTATATTTGAATTCGCAATTCGTAAATATACCATTATGAGATTTTTCAACTCCTCCTGATTCAATGTCCATGCCGCATGCTTGAATAGTCGTAATTGTTTCGATTGCATTGCTGTTAAATCGACAATTGTCTGCTCTTATCCCTCCACCAGCTTCCCAAGCAAAACCGCAACAACCGTTTGAATTAAACTTGCAATCTTTTAATATTAAATTAACAATTGGTTGCCAATTATGAGGTGCGATTTCAATTCCAGCATATCCAAAATGATGAACATTAACATTATTTAGAGTGATATCCCTAGAACCAAAAGTTAGTGGGTTATAAGTATTTGTTCCTGTAATTAAAATTCCATAATGTTGTTCATTGTTACCTGCCCCACTAACTGTTGCTCCACCTAGTGCTAAATTTGGAAGATTTCCATCAAGCTCAAGATTGTTAATGGTTACATACTTTGAATTAGAAATATTAAAAAGGCACCCAATAAAAGCTTCTTGACATGGAACTACGGCGGATGCAACCATTAAATATCGATACCCGCTATGATAATAGCCATTCGGTACGAACGCTCCATAAGATAAACAATCGGCATATTTGATTTTTGGTAGAATTCCATTCTGGTCAGGTATTCCTTCAAAAACTAAGGGATTTATCTGATTAGAATATATCCCATTTATTCCATTGAGAAGAAATATATCGTGCCCTTTAGCAAACCACTTATAATTCGTCATTGGTACACCTGTTACTGGTGTCACAGCAGTCTCTCCCCATAAAGTTTGACGACCAACTATATAAGTTCCTGGTGGAAAATAAAGTGTGAAAATATCACCGTTATTTAGTCCTGAATTTACCCACGCATTAATATAATTATTTGCAGCTTCAAATGCGCATTCGGAACTTGAACTTCCTGTTGGATCGGCACCAAAGTTTGGCAAATTATTATAAGGGGCTATGGACATCTGAATACAATTATGGGTTGGACATGGATCATAATTTACATTACAATTAGCCATATCATCCCTAGCTCCTCCCGAATTTGGAGGACACGTGTAAGTCGGTGAAAGTATACCAGGCCAATTATGACTTTGGTGACATCCACTAGCATCAGTGACCTCTATAGATAAAGAATCAAAGCCAAGGTGAAAAACTTCGGAAGTTGTCTGACTATCTGGCAGCCAAAGGTATTCATATGGCGGGGTCCCCCCATGAATCTCTGCAAATGTAGACCCATCAAACGATGAATCATTTGTGGCTTTTATTGTTGAAAAAATGGATTCTAAAGGCGGGGGAGAAATTATAATTGCAGTTGCCATTGATTTACAACCGAACGAATCGGTTACTAGGACATTAAAAGATCCCTCCGACAAACTATCCACACTAGAATCGAGCCTTCCTATTTCATACCATAAATATTGATACGGAGCAGAGCCACTGCTAATGTGCACTGAAACTGTCCCATTATCCGAATTGAAACATGAAAGATTTGTAGAAGTTGAAATAAGTGTCGGACCATCGGAATCAGTAATAACAGCTACAGCCAATGCCACACATCCGTTTTCATCAGTAACTGTAATAGTATCGAAACCTGATGGAATATCGTTTTCAACTTCACTAATTCCTCCCGTGGACCATGAATATGATAGTGCTCCTGAACCTCCGGTTGCAACAATCGTTGCACTGCCTGAAGAGTCTCCACATTGTGATTGCGTAGTGGAAACTAACAAGGAAAGTGGTGGCGGTTCAGTAATAGTGGCAACTAAGACTGTGATGCATCCACTACTATCCGTGATAATGATAGGATAGCTTCCCGCTGCAAGCCTATTATTATTGCCAGCTGCGTTCGTGCAAAGTGGGATAGGATCTGTCGGCAAAGATCCTATAGCTAAATTTAATTCTATACTTCCATCATTGTAGCCGTTGCATCCAACATTTGCAGTTACATCAAAGGAGGCATCAGGACCATCACTATCGCTTATTAGAACAGACGTATCCACAGTACAACCTTTCTCATCATTAACACTTACAGAATAAACACCTGCCAACAAACCTCCAATACTATCTCTTGTTTCTGAATTGGGTGTCCAGTAGTAATAATAACTGTCACTGCTGCCACCCGTTGCTACAACTTTAACTGTGCCTGTAGCTTGAACACATTCCGACATTGTTGAATAAATGGATAAATGTATAGTATCAGGATCACTTACCATTAAAGAATCAGTTAGTGCGCAACCATTGGAATCAATGACAGTGACACTATAAATACCGCTTGGTAAATTCCAAAGAGAATATGAGGTTCCTGGACTAGGCGACCATGAATAGGAATATGGTTTAAGACCTCCAGTAGTTGATACCTTTGTTGTTCCATTATTATACCCGGGACAACTTACATTGGTAGCAGTCAAGGAAACACTCATACAATAAACCATCAGCGAATCACAAACAGTCCCACAAGGCCCGTCTGCTCTCAAATAATACTGTGTATCTTCAATAGGATGAACCACTATTGAATCTCCTGTTCCAATTAGCGAATCTCCGCAGCTACCAACATGCCACCCCCAATAAGTAGAATCTGTTTCTCCACCAAATGGACTGCCAAGTACTCCT